>DMQJ01000219.1:4911-22452 GCA_003455715.1 Acidimicrobiaceae bacterium
TTCTTCAAGGCGCTGCTGTTCCTCGGCAGTGGCTCGGTCATCCACGGCATGCACCACGAGCAAGACATGCGCCGTATGGGGGCACTCCGCAAGCTGATGCCGGTCACGGCCATCACGTTCATCGTCGGTTGGCTGGCCATTGCCGGTGTGCCGCCGTTCGCCGGCTTCTGGAGCAAGGACGAAATCCTGCTGTACGTGTACGACAAGAGCCCGGTGCTGTACGTGCTCGGTCTTGCTGCCGCGCTGCTCACCGCCTACTACATGACCCGCCAGGTCATCATGGTGTTCTTCGGCAAGGCACGCTGGCACGACGCTCACGAAGAGCACGGCGCGCACGGCGACTTCACGCCGCACGAGAGCCCGAAGGTGATGCTGCTGCCGCTGGTGGTGCTCGCCGCATTGAGCATCGTCGGCGGGTTCATGCAACTGCCGTTCAGCAAGGATCTGCACTTCCTCGGCCACTGGCTGGAGCCCGTGGTGGAGTTCGGCGAGCATCATCTCTCCGACAGCGCCTACGACCTGAAGTACGTGCTCATGGCCATCGCCATCGTGGTGGCCATCAGCGGCATCGTTCTCTCGTACATGGTGTATGTGAAGCGGCGCATCGAACCCATCGAGCCAGCCATCCTCGAGCAGGGCTGGTACTACGACAAGGCCGTCAGCGACTTCATGGGTGGCCCTGGCCGCAAGGCGTTCGACGGTGTGACCCTGGCCGACGCCAAGGTGGTCGACGGTGCCGTCAACGGCGCCGGTGCCCTGGTGCGTGCCGCCGCCGGTGAAGCCCGCAAGGTGCAGAGCGGCAATGTGCGCAACTATGCCGCCGCCATCGGGGTGGGCGTCACCCTCCTGCTCGTCTGGTTCGTCGTCGTGCGGGGGCTGCTGTGATCGATTTCCCCATCCTCACCCTGCTGGTGTTCACGCCAGCCGTCGGTGCCCTCGCGGTGGCGCTCATCGCCAAGCGCCAACTCGAGATGGTGAAGTTGGTGGCGCTGCTCACCAGCGTGTTCACCGCCGCCCTGTCGCTGTGGGTGCTGTTCGCGTTCGACAGCTCGAACCCCGACTTTCAGTTCACGTCGAAGCACTCCTGGATCGAGCCCTGGGGCATCTCCTGGAACCTCGGCATCGATGGCATCTCGCTGTTCCTGGTGGTGCTCACCGGTGTGCTGTTCCCGCTGGTGATCGCAGGCATCGACCCGCACCACAACCACAAGCAGTACCTGAGTTGGTTGTTGCTGTTGCAGGCCGGTGTGATGGGCAGCTTCATCAGCCTCGACCTGTTCCTGTTCTTCATCTTCTTCGAGATCGTGCTCGTGCCGATGTACTTCCTCATCGGCGGCTGGGGCTACGAGGGCAGGGTCTACGCGGCCACCAAGTTCTTCCTGTACACGATGTTCGGGTCGGCGTTCATGCTCGTGGGCATCATCGCCACGGCCGTGCTGGCAAAGGCAGGCCCCGACGGTGGCGTCACGTTCGACGTGGTGGCCATTGCCGAGAGCTCCAACATCGGGGTGTCGACCGGGCGGTGGCTGTTCGCATCCTTCGCCATCGCCTTCGCGGTGAAGGTGCCGCTGTTCCCGCTGCACACGTGGCTGCCCGACGCGCACACCCAGGCGCCCACGGGTGGCTCGGTCATCCTGGCCGGCGTGCTGTTGAAGATGGGTACCTACGGCCTGCTGCGCTTCGGCGTGTACCTGTTCCCCGAGGCGTCGGTGTGGGCTCGCCCGGTGCTGCTCACCCTTGCGGTCATCGGCATCCTGTGGGGCGCCATCGCGGCAACGATGCAGAAAGACCTCAAGCGGGTCGTCGCCTACTCGTCGGTGGCCCACCTCGGGTTCATCGTGCTCGGCACGTTCGCCCTCACCTCGTCGGCCATCACCGGCGGCGTGTTGCAGAACATCAGCCACGGCATCAGCACCGGCGCACTGTTCATCCTCGTCGGCATGATCTACGAGCGGCGTCACACCCGTGAGATCAGCCAACTGAAGGGCCTGCAGAAGGTCGCCCCGGTGTTCGCTGCCGCGTTCACCATCGTGATGCTCAGCAGCATCGGAGTGCCCGGCCTCAATGGCTTCGTCGGCGAGTTCATGGTGCTCATCGGCTCGTTCCCCACCGCTCGCTGGTGGGTGGTGGTGGCCGCCAGTGGCGTCATCCTCGCTGCTCTGTATCTGCTGTGGGCGTACCAGCGGGTGTTCCACACCGAGCCCGACGACGCCAACAAAGACTTCGCTGAACTGAAGTGGCGCGAGGGCATGGTGTTGCTGCCGTTCATCGCCGTCATCGTGTTCACCGGCATCTACCCGAAGCCGATGCTCGACCGCATCGAGCCGTCAGTGAACAAACTGATGGAGCACGTCTCCACGAAGACCGGCGGCGACTGGGTCGACCCGATTCCGGCCCACTCAGAGGGCGAACACGAAGGCGACGAACCGGCGACGGAAGACGCTGACACTGAAGAGGGTGAGGGCTGATGGGCGGCTCGACGTTGCAGGGCCCCAGCATCGACTGGGTGTCGCTGAGCCCATTGCTGGTGTTGCTCGGTGGCGCGATGGTGCTGCTGGTGGTGGGCGCGCTCACCCCGCTGTGGCCCAAGCGCCTCTACGCACTGTTCACGGCCGCAGTGGCCACCACTGCCGGTGTGCTCGGAGTGGTGCTGTGGCATCAGGTGGATCGCGAAGGCCCCACCACCCTGGTGAAGGATGCACTCACGCTCGACAAGATGTCGGTGTGGCTGCTCATCACCGTCGCAGTGGCACTGGTGATGGCCTCGTTCATCACCGACGACTACTTGCGACGCGAGGGCCTCGACGGGCCTGAGGTGTACGCGATGTACCTCCTCGCTGCCATCGGCGGTGTGGTGATGGGTGCGGCCAACGACCTCATCGTGCTGTTCCTCGGCCTGGAGATTCTCTCCATCGCGCTGTACGTGCTCGCAGCGTCGCATCGCAAGCGCATCGAAAGCCAGGAGAGCGGCCTCAAGTACTTCGTGCTCGGCGGCTTCTCGTCGGCCATCTTCCTGTACGGCGTCGCGCTGGTGTATGGCGCGACCGGCACCACCAACCTGCGCAAGGTGCTGGCCGCGTTCGCTGCCACCACCGGCCTGGAGAACAGCGACGAAGCTCTAGTGCTCGCCGGCGTGGCGCTCATGTTGGTGGGCCTGATGTTCAAGGTGGCGGCGGTGCCGTTCCACTTCTGGACCCCCGACGTGTATCAGGGAGCGCCCACCCCGGTCACGGGTTTCATGGCGTCGGCTGCGAAGGCGGCCGCGTTCGTGGCCATGTTGCGGGTGCTGCTCGGTGCGCTGCCAGCCTGGAGCGACGACTATCGCCCGGTGGTGTGGGTGCTCACAGTGCTCACCCTGGTGGGTGGCTCGGTCATGGCGGTGGTGCAAACCAGCGTGAAGCGCATGCTGGCCTTCTCGTCGGTGAGCCACGCCGGTTTCATGCTCGTGGGCGTGGAAGCCGCAGTGCAGAGCATCAACCCGTCGAATCCGGTCACCAACGACGGCTCGTCGTCGGTGCTGCTGTACACGCTCATCTACGCGGTGCTCGTGGGCGGCACGTTCGCCGTGGTCACCGCTGTGGGGCGCACGGGCGACGGCGCCACCGACCTCGCTGGGTTCCGTGGCCTCGGCCGCACCAAGCCGGTGCTGGCACTGGCCATGACCGTGCTGCTGCTCGCGCAGGCGGGGGTGCCGCTCACCAGCGGCTTCATCGCCAAGTTCAACGTCATCGCTGCTGCGGTGAACGTGCAGAGCTATGCGGTGGCCATCATCGCCATGGTGGCGGCCGTCATCGCCGCATTCCTCTACCTGCGCATCATGATCAGCATGTGGGTGGCCGACGCTGAGGCTGGCGACGATGCCCGCGAACCGGTTCGAGTGCCTGCCCTGCTGGGTGTGACCATCGCCATCTCGGTGGTGTTCACGCTGGCGATCGGCGTGTATCCGAGCCCACTGCTCGACATCGTCCCCTGACGTACCCGCCCCGCCCTGACGGTTCAGACCGCAGAGAGTGACGGCACGGTGGCCATCCGGGGTCGAATCGTCAGAACGTTGCCAAGCGTGTGATAGACCTGCGGGATGCGTCGTACGGGAGCGTTCGCACTGCTCGTCAGTGCATCGATGTGGTGTGTACCGGTCACCCAGGTGATGGCCGAGCAGTCGATTGCGGGTGCAACCGGGGGAGTTCTGGCCGACGTGGTGCCTGCCGCACCCGAGTTGCCGCAGGCCCCGATGATCGCCCTCGATGGCGACGGCTACGTGCCGCTCACGCCTGCCCGCCTGCTCGACACGCGGCCCACGGGCAACACCATCGACGACCAGTTCGAACAGGGTGGCACACTTGGCGCTGGCGCCGCGATCGACTTGACGGTGCTCGACCGCGGGGGAGTGCCGGCAAGTGGCGTAGAAGCGGTCGTGCTGCAGGTCACCGCCACCGCGCCCACCGTGCGCACCTGGATCTCCCTGTACCCGCACGGTACGCCCGGCCCGGCCACGTCGAACGTCAACGCCGTGCCCGGCCAGGTGCGCAGCAACCTGGTGATCGTGCCCGTGGGCGACGACGGCAAGGTCGACATCTGGAACGCCAACGGCACGGTGCACCTCATCGCCGATGTGCAGGGCTGGATTCCGTCGTCGAACACGTTCACGGGTGTAACTCCCGCCCGACTGCTCGACACCCGGAGCGACGGGCCGGCACTCGGCGCCGGAGCGGTGCGAACGGTCGAGGTGGCAGGGCTCGCTGGCATCCCCAGCTCAGGGGTGGGTGCGGTGGCCATCAACCTCACGTCAGTCAATGCGTCGATCCGCACGTGGCTCACCGTCTATCCGTCGGGCAGCGCACGGCCCGGAAGTTCCAACCTCAACGCCAACGGCGCTGCCCCTGAGGCCAACCTGGTGATCGTGCCGCTCGGCGACGACGGCGAAATCGACATCCACAATGCGCTGGGCTCCGTCGATGTCATCGTCGACGTGCTGGGCTGGTTCCCCGCGGGGCCGGGGTTGGTCGCCATCGATCCTGAGCGGGTCGTCGACACCCGTCCCGGCGACCCGGTGGCTGCTGGTGGCACCATCGACGTCGATGCCGACACCGTGCCCGGCGTGCCGGCGGCAGGGGTTGGTGCGCTGGTGGTCAATATCACGTCGCTCAACGCCACCACCAACACGTGGCTCACCGCATATCCGACCGGTGCGGCGGTGCCGCTCAGCTCCAACGCCAACCCCCGCACAATGGCCGTGGTGGCCAACTTGGCGATCGTGAAGGTGAACGCCGACGGCGAGTTCACCATCCGCAACGCCAACGGCACCATCGACGTGCTGATCGACGTGGTCGGTTGGCTGCCGAGTGACGTGTCGACCACCGACGACAGCGCGACGGTGAGCGAAGACGACGACGCCACCGCTCTCGACGTGCTCGCCAACGACTCCGATGCCGACGGCCGTCCGCTGGGCATCGAATCGGTCGATCAGCCCGCGAACGGCACGGTGGAGATCACCGGAGGCGGAACGGGCCTCACCTACGAGCCCGATGCCGACTACTGCAACGACCCGCCCGGAACGTCGCCCGACACCTTCACCTATCACCTCTTCGGCGGCATGTCGGCCGACGTGGTGGTGACCGTCACCTGCGTGAACGACGCGCCCGTCGCAGTCGCCGACGAGGCGTCAGTGGCGGAGGACGATTCGGTGGAAGTCGACGTGCGCGCCAACGACACCGACGTGGAGAGCGATGCGATCACGATCGACTCGTTCACCCAGGGCACGTTCGGAGCCGTCGCGCTCAGCGGAGTGTCTGGCGACCCGATCTACACGCCGGCACCGAACTACTGCAACACGCCGCCAGGCACCAGCCTCGACTCGTTCACGTACACGGTCAACGGCGGAAGCACCGCCACGGTGACGGTGACGGTGACGTGTGTCGACGACGCACCCACCGCAGTGAACGACGAGTTCACGGTCGACGAAGACAGCGCCGACAACTCGTTGACGGTCACCGCCAACGACACCGACATCGACGGCGGTGCGTTCAGCATCACATCGGCCAGCGATTCGGCGCACGGCAACACCCAGGTCGTGGGACTCACGGTGGAGTACACGCCCGACCCCAACTACTGCGGTGACGACTCGTTCACCTACACGCTCAATGGTGGCAGCACTGCCACCGTCGACCTGGAGGTGACCTGCATCGACGACCCCACCGTGGCTGTCACCGACAACGTCACGGTGCAGGAAGACTCAGGCGCGAACACCATCGACGTGCGTGCCAACGACCTCGACGCTGAGGGCGTGAACGACCTCATCGTGTCGGTCATCCAGCCCACGAACGGCTCGGTCGCCATCACCAACGGGGGAGCCGACCTCACCTACACGCCCAACGAGAACGTCTGCGGCGACGACGGCTTCCTCTACACGCTGTCCGGCGGCTCGATGGCTGCAGTGTCGGTGAACATCGACTGCGTCGACGACAACCCAGTGGCCGTCGCCGACAGCCTGACGATCGACGAAGACAGTTCCGCGACCTTCATCGATGTCATCGACAACGACACTGACGTCGACGGCGGTCCGCTGTCGATCGGTGCGTTTGGCGCGGCGACCTTCGGAACGGTCTCGCCGTCGGGCGACGGCTTCACCTACACGCCGAACGCCAACTACTGCGGCCCGGACTCATTCACGTACTCGCTCACCCCTGGGGGATCCACCGCAACCGTCAGCATCACGGTGACGTGCGTCGACGACATCCCGATCGCGGTGGCCGACACCTTCGACATCACCGAAGACGATCCGGCGACACCATTCGACGTGCTGGCCAACGACACCGACGTCGACGCTGGGATGAAGCTGGTGATCTCCGTCGGCGACCCGATGCTGGGGTCGGTCACCATCGACGGTGGTGGAACCGGCCTTACGTACACCCCCAATGCCAACGCATGCGGCATCGATACGTTCGCCTACTTCCTCAACGGAGGGAGCGGCACCACGGTGACCGTCGACATCACGTGCGTCGACGACGCACCCACGGCCGTCGACGACGACGCCACGGTCAGCGAAGACAGCGGTGCCACTGCGGTTGCGGTGCTGGGCAACGACACCGACGTGGATGGTGGACCGATCTCGATCACGTCGGTGACCCAGCCGACGAACGGCACGGTGGTGATCACCGGTGGCGGCACGGGCCTCACCTATCAGCCCAACGCGAACTACTGCAACACTCCGGCCGGCGCAGCCGACGAGTTCACGTACACGCTCTCGCCTGGCGGCTCCACTGCCACGGTGGAGATGACGGTGACCTGTGACGACGACCTCGCCATCGCCAACGACGACCAGGCCACGGTGACGCAGAACGACCCGGCGACGGCGATCGACGTGTTGTCGAACGACAACGACGTGGAGAACGACCCGTTCGTCATCACGGCAGTCGATCAGCCTGCGAACGGCACAGTGGTGATCACCGGTGGCGGCACGGGCCTCACCTACGAACCCGACTTCGACTACTGCAACACCCCGGGCGACCCCACCGACGACTTCACCTACACCATCACCGGCGGCGACACGGCCACGGTGGAGATGACGGTGGAGTGCCTCGACGACCCGCCCACCGCGGTGAACGACACGGCGACGGTCACCGAAGACCAACCGGCTGGCTTCCTCAGCGTGCTGGCGAACGACACCGACCCCGACGGCGGGCCGATCGAAGTGGTGTCGGTCACCCAGCCCGCGAACGGTACGGCGTCGGTCGAGCCTGATGGCACCGGCGTGCGCTACGAGCCGGACCCCAACTTCTGCAACAGCGTGTCGGGCCCCACCGACGACTTCACCTATACCTTGGCGCCAGGTGGCTCCACGGCCACGGTGTCGGTCACCGTGAACTGTGTCGACGACGCACCGGTTGCCGTGAACGACACGGCGACCGTGGGCGAAGACAGCGGTGCGACCGCCTTCGATGTGCTGGCAAACGACACCGATGTGGACGCGGGCCCGATCTCGATCACATCGGTCACCCAGCCGACCAACGGCACCGTGGTGATCACCGGCGGCGGCTCGGGCCTCACGTACGAGCCCGATCCGAACTACTGCAACAACCCGCCCGGCTCCACCCTTGAGACGTTCACGTACACGCTCGCCCCTGGCGGCTCCACGGCGACGGTGACGGTGACGGTCACATGCGTCGACGACAATCCGGTGGCGGTGAACGACTCGGCTGGCTTCACCGAGGACTTCGGCATCCTGTCCATCGACGCCTTGACCAACGACACCGATGTCGACGGTGGATCGATCTCGATCACGTCGGTGACGCAACCTGCCAACGGCACGGTGGCGATCAGCGGTGGCGGCACCGGGCTGACGTACGTCCCGAACGCCAACTACTGCAACAACCCGCCAGGCTCGACGCTCGACACGTTCACCTACACGCTCACCCCCGGCGGCTCTACCGCCACGGTGTCGGTCACAGTGAACTGTGTCGACGACGCGCCCGTAGCGGTGAATGACGCGGCGACCGTTGTGGAAGACAGCGGTGCCAATGCGATCGGCGTGTTGGCCAACGACACCGACATCGACGGTGGGCCGAAGTCGGTCACATCGGTGACGCAACCGGCCAACGGTACGGTGGTCATCACCGGCGGCGGCACGGGTCTGACCTACCAGCCCAACCTGAACTACTGCAACAACCCGCCCGGCAGCACGCTCGACACGTTTACCTACACGCTGGCCCCTGGCGGTTCCACTGCCACAGTGACCGTGACGGTGACCTGTGTCGACGACCCGCCCACGGCTCTGAACAAGCAGTACGACGGTGTTGCCAACATGCGCATCGATATCCCAGCCGGCGGAGGTTTGCTGGTGGGTGCCAACGACGTGGATGGCATCCTGCCCCTCTCGGTGGGCACCGTGAGCGCCACCAGCCCTGCGGGTGGCGTGGTCACCCACAACGCAGCGAACGGTTCGTTCTCCTTCACCCCGCCACCGGGCGCCACCGGCAACGTTACGTTCACCTACACGGTGTGCGACTCCACCAGCCCGACCCCGGTCTGCTCCGCAGCGGCGACGGTGACGGTGGCCGTCGACAACGACCCCGTGGTGTGGTTCGTTGACGACAGTGCGAATGCCACTGGAGCCAACGGCACGCTCGACAAACCGTTCAAGACCCTCGCCGCGTTGGAGGCGGACGCCGCGTTCACGGCATCCACCGACCCGCGCATCTTTGTGTTCAGCGGCACGTACTCCACGGGCTTCACAATGCCCGCCGATGCACGCCTCTACGGCCAGCCGTACATCGC
Source organism: Acidimicrobiaceae bacterium (assembly GCA_003455715.1). Taxonomy (GTDB): domain Bacteria; phylum Actinomycetota; class Acidimicrobiia; order Acidimicrobiales; family Ilumatobacteraceae; genus UBA668. Next base: position 14,185 of record DMQJ01000219.1, read on the forward strand.
GCCCGCCTCGTTCGACGACACGATGGGCATCACTCCGGTGACCGGTCTGCAAACGCGACCCGCGTTCAATGTCGGTACGGTGACGGTGAACGGTCAGCTGACGCTCGGCGCCACCTCCTTCGTGCGCGGCCTTCGCCTGACGCCGACATCCGGCACTGCGCTGGTGGGGTCGAGCGTCTCCGGTGTCGATGTGCGCAGCGTCGAAATCGCTGCGGTGGGCGCAAGCGGCATCGACCTCAACAACGTGGCCGGCATCTTCGACCTCAACGAGCTCAGCGCCAGTGGCCCAGGAACGGGCCTCAGGCTGCTCAACAGTTCTGCGACTGTGGTGGTGCGCGACGGCGACATCACCTCAACGACGAACGGCGTGATCATCGACGGGTCTGGCTCCAGCGTCCAGTTCTTCAGCGCTTTCACGCTTGGCCCGATCATCTCCGGCCGCACCCTGTTGGTGCAGAACCGTGGCTCGGGCGGCTCGGTGACCTTCAGCGGGCCGATCTCGGCCACGGGCGGCACCGGCATCCTGCTGAACAACAACAACTCGGCGAGCAATGTGCGGTTGCTCGGCAAGATCACGCTCAGCACGGGCACCAACGCGGCGTTCACCGGCACCAGTGGTGGTGTCGTGGAGACCGCGGTGGGCGACCTGGAGAGCAGCATCACCACCACCACTGGAACAGCGCTGAATCTCACCAACACAGCCATCGGGGCCGACGGCGTGGTGTTCCGCAGCATCAGCGCGAACGGTGCTGCGAACGGCATCGTGCTGAACAACACCGGAACGGCAGGTGGCAATGGCAACCTGCGGGTGCAGGGTGTCACGTCGACCCCAGCGTCGGGCGGCACCATCCAGAACACCACCGGGGCCGCCATCTCGCTCACCAACACCAAGAACCCGACGTTCCGCTACTTCAACATTCAGAACTCGGCTGGTAGCGGCGTGCAGGGCACCGGGGTTGCGGGCCTGGTGTTCACCAACAGCACGGTGAACAACTCGGGCACCGGTGGCACGGGCTCGAACCTGGCGTTCAACAACGTCGATGCCAACAACCTCAACGGTTCGGTCACCATCACCAACAACACCCTCACCAACGCCCGCAACCACGGCGTTGACATCCTCAACTACTCGGGCTCGCTCACCAACGTCACCATCAGCAACAACACCATCACCAGTTCGACGATCGCAGCCGACACGACCGGCTCGGGTGTTCGCCTGCAGGCGCTCGGCAACGGCGGTGGGGCCGCGACGGTGAGCGGCGCGACGATCAACGCCAACACCATCACCAACTTCCCGAGCGGGGGCGGCATCCTGGTGCAGGCCGGCAACTCGGCGTCTGGTGGACCGAGCGTCACCTTCGGCACCCTCAGCACACCCATCACGGTGACCAACAACACCATCCAGGGCGCCAGTTCCGCCAACCTGATGGGCACCAACGCCATCGCCGCCACCATCAGCTACGGCGGTACCGCCCACTTCAACATCTCCAACAACGGCACGATCCCGAACCCGGTCACCAACGTGCGCGGCACGGTCATCCTGGTTGGCGTCAACGACATGGCGACGGGCACGTTCACCGTCAACAACAACGTCATCGTCGCCAACCACGACGCGTTGTCGTTCGCTTCGCAGGGCATCGGTGGTGGCACAGGCACCGTCACCATCAACAACCTGACCACACCGCAAATGACGATCACGGTGACCAACAACCGGGTGTCGGGTACCGATGGCGATGGAATCTTGCTGGTCGCCCGAGGGGCGTCCGGGTTACTGAAGGCGACCGTGCAGAACAACGTCGCCGGGCCGCCGCTCACCGGTAACCGCTACGGCATTCGCATCGATGCGGGCAATGCATCGTCGGGCACCGACACGGTGTGCCTCAACATCTCGGGCAACACCGCCACCGGCTCGGGTGTGGGCACAGGCATCGGGCTGCGGCAGCAGGCCGGCAAGACGTTCGGCATCGTCGGCATTTCACCGAGTCCGGCATCGGATGTTCAGGCAGAGACGTACGTCGAGTCCACCAACCCTGCGGCCGTCGGCGGCGTCACCATCATCAGCGGCTCGTCGTTCACGAGTTGCACGATCTAGGAGCTGCACGATGGCTGAACCGTTCCTCTCCGAGATTCGCATCATGTCGTTCGTGTTCGCACCCAAGGGCTGGGCGCTGTGCAACGGACAGCTGCTGCCAATCAACCAGAACCAGGGCTTGTTCTCGCTGCTAGGTACCACCTTCGGCGGCGACGGCAGGGTGAACTTCGGGCTCCCGAACCTGCAGGGGCGGGTGCCCATTCACGTGGGCAATGGCCACACACTGGGCGAGCGAGGCGGCGAACAGGCGCACACCCTGTCGATCTCCGAGATACCCGTGCACACCCACGTCGTGCGGCCCTCGCGCGACCCGGCCACCACCAACACGCCAGCGGCCAATGGGGTGCTGTCGGCCAGCGTCGCTGCCAACCTCTACGCCGCCCCCGCCAACGTGGCGGCGATGTCGCCATCGGCCATCGCCAACACCGGTGGCTCGCAAGCGCACCTCAACATGCAGCCCTTCCTCACCCTCAGCTTCTGCATCGCCTTGCAGGGCATCTTCCCCAGCCCAACCTAGGAGACAGCGATGGCACAACCGTACGTGGGAGAGATCCGCATGTTCGCCGGCAACTTCGCGCCCGCCGGTTGGCAGTTCTGTGAGGGGCAGTTGCTTCCGATTTCGGAGAACGAGACCCTCTTCCAACTCATCGGCACCACCTACGGTGGCGACGGCGAGAGCACCTTCGCCTTGCCCGACCTGCGCGGTCGGGTGCCGCTGCACCAGGGCAACGGGTTGATCCTCGCCGAGACCGGTGGCGCAGAGGAGATCACCCTCAGCGAGGCGCAGATTCCGGCCCACTCACACCCATTGCTCGCCACACGCGACCTGGCGTCTGGTACCTCGCCGCAGGGTCAGTTGCTTGCCCCGACACAAGCCAGCACGATCACCGCCTACGGCACCGACAACCCCCAGCTCGTCCTCGCTGCCGACATGGTCACCTTCACCGGAGGGGCGCAGCCGCACACCAACTTCCAGCCCTATCTATGCGTCAACTTCATCATCTCGTTGTTCGGCATCTTCCCGTCACCCACCTGAGGAACCACCATGGCCGACCCCTTCGTCGCTGAGATCCGCATCTTTCCGTTCAACTTCGCACCCAAGGGATGGGCGTGGTGCGACGGCCAGTTGATGCCCCTGTCGCAGAACACGGCCTTGTTCTCGCTGCTCGGCACCACCTATGGCGGCAACGGCAAGAGCAACTTCGCCTTGCCCGACCTACAGGGTCGGGCACCGATGCAGCCGGGGCAGGGGCCGGGCCTGAGCTTGCACGACCTCGGCGAGACCGGCGGCTCGGAGACCGTGAGTCTTCTTGAGTCGGAGATCCCCACACATCGACATGCCTTCCGTGTGTCGGCGGGCGACGGCATCGAGCAGGGGCCGCCCGGACAGCTGTTGGCCACGGGCATCGGTGTGGGCATGTACAACACATCGTCGAACCGCGGTCAGTTGGCCGACATCGCGCTCGCACCCGCTGGCGGCGATGCCCCGCACAACAACATGATGCCGTACCTCACCTTCTACTTCTGCATCGCCCTCCAGGGCGTGTTTCCCCCGAGGACGTGATGCGCATGGACGCTGTGTACCCCCTGCCGAGTGCCAGTCGCCGAGGCTTCCTCGCCGGTGCGGCAGGCCTTGCCGGCGCGCTCCTCTTGGGCGGAGACCGCGTGTTCGAGCCGTTGGGCCTCGAAGCGCTTGCCGCCGCCGATCCCGCGGCCTCCGTGGGCTATGTGTCGGGCAGCGGCGGCCGTAGCGCTGCGGAAGCGCTCGTCGCGGGTGCCCAGGTGGTGCCCGCGTCGGCTGTTCCAGCTGCCCTCGGCGGCGCAGTCGTGTCGTTGCGCACCGTCGGGTTCACCCCTGGCTTGGGCACCGACGTCAGCGTGGCGGCCGCCGACGTGCACCTTCCGTCGGCCGCCAACCCGTCGGCCACCGTGCCGTTCTTCGCGCTCACTCAACGTGCCGGTTCCGTGTCGTCGGCCGTGCGCACGTCGGTGGTTGCGGGGCGAGGGCTGCGCCTCGGCGTTCGCACGTCGGTGATGACGACGTCGGGCACCCGCGCACGTGTCGCCGTGTTCACCTCCACAGTGCGACGCGGCTACCCGTCGCTGGCGCCCGGCGTGTATCTGGTTGGGCTCGATGCTGCTGAATGGGACCGCGAGTCCACCCTCCCATCACTCGACGACTCCGCAGCATGGAGCGGCCGCGCCTCGGTGGTGTTGCAGGTCGACGCCGCGTGAGTGGCATGCCGCATCCGCATCTGCGGCTGCGCAACGAGACGGCGCTCGACTCGCCGCTGATGTTCCAACTCTTCGCTGCGTCGCGTGCCGCCGAGTTGGCGCCGGTGCCCTGGACCGACGAACAGAAGGACGCCTTTCTGCGGCAGCAGTTCATCGCACAGACCGACGCGTATCGAGGCGCGTACGCCGGTGGACGATTCATGGTGGTGGAGGCCAACGGACTCGCGATCGGTCGGTTGTACCTCGCCCACCTCGACGGCGACCTGCGCATCGTCGACATCGCCCTGCTGCCCGAGTGGTGCGGTCGTGGCATCGGCAGCAGATTGTTGGCCGACGTGCTGGCCGAGGCCGACGCTGAGAGCAGGGCGGTGAGCTTGCACGTCGAGCACTGGAACCCGGCTCGGCGGCTGTACGACCGGCTCGGGTTCGAACCGGTGAAGGAAGACAGCGTGTACGTGTTGCTGCGGCGGCCAGCGCAGAGCAGCCGGCTCAGTTGAAGACGGCTTCGTACTGCTGACGGCCATCGCCCGGGCGTGGGCCGAGGGGCACGATGAAGACGTCGAGCTCACCGAGTTGGTCGTGGTGAAGGTGCGCCGTGTGCTGCGGCAGATAGCCGCCCGCGGCACCGAGGAACAGCAGGGTGAAAGGCTGCACTCGCGGGAGGCCCGGAACAGCCTCGACCAGCGTGCACGCCTCGAGCACGAGCGAGTACGTGGAGCCGTCGGCGAGCACGGTGGTGAACGCAGCGCCGACCTGCGGCGCCATCAACTCGTAGGTGAGATCGAGGGCCATTGCTCAGCCTGCCCTCGAACCGGCGACGCACTGCGCGACCAGTGCATCGAACAGACACTGTTGTTGGGTGTCGGTGTCGGCGGTGTCTTCGGGGTGCCACTGGGTGCCGACCACCCAGCGTCGATCGGCGACCTCCGCCGCATGCACCCACCCGTCGGCGCTGCGACCGGTGACCACCAACCCGTCGGCGATGCGGTCGAGGGCTTGGTGGTGCACACAGTGCCCCGCCGCCACGGTGGTGGTGCCAAGCGCTTCGGCCATGCGGCAGTTGGGGCTGAGGGCGACCTCATGGTGGGTGAACCAATGGGCCTCGGAGCCGATGTGCTGCACCAACGTGCCGCCCATCGCGACGTTGAGCACCTGGATGCCTCGACAGATGGCGAGCATCGGAAGGTCGTGTTGCAACGTCGCCTGCACGACCGCCAACTCCACCTCGTCGTGCTCGGGGGTGATGCCATAGAGCTCGGCGGCCGATGCCTCCTGCCCGTAGCGGCGAGGGTCGACATCGCCGCCACCGTGCAGCACCACGCCATCGACCCGCTCGAGGAGGTCGGGGACGTCGCCCACCAGCGAGGTGATGGGCGGCAGCATGAGGGGCACGCCACCAGCGCGGGCGACGGCCTGGAAGTAGCGCTGACCGGCGGCGAACGGAGCGCCGCGAACGCCCTTTGCCTCGGTGGCGAGACGACCGACGATGAGGATGACCGGTGCAGGCATGGAAGCCGAGCCTATGCCCGCAGCTGTTCGCCTGCGGCGCGTGCGGCGGCCCGGCGCACCAACTCGTCGTACAGCGCCTGCTGTTGTGGCTTGTGTGGCGCCGTGTCTTCGGGGTGCCACTGCGCGCCGACGATCCAGGTGGCGCTGGGCAACTCCACGGCCTCAAGCTGACCGTCGTCGGCCCATCCGCACGGCACCAGCGCGTCGGCGACGTCGCCGAGCCCCTGGTGATGCACCGAGTGACAGTGCTCGAGATGGGTGGTGCCCACGGCCTCGGCGATGCGGCACCCGTCGGTGAGGCGAACGCTGTGCTCGCGCATCCAATGGTCGCTGTTGCCGATGTCTTGCACCAACGTGCCCCCGAGGGCCACGTTGAGCACCTGCATGCCACGGCAGAGCGCGAGCATCGGTAGGTCGAGTTCGATGGCTGCCAGCGCGACCGCAATGTCGAGGTCGTCGTGATCGGGCACGATGCCGTACAGCGTGTCGTCGTCGGGCTCTTGGCCGTAACGACGTGGGTCGACGTCGCCGCCGCCGGGCAGCAACACGCCGTCGAAGTGCTGCAGCACGGTGAGAGCATTCCGGGCGAGTTGGCGGATGGGCGGCACCAACACCGGCACCCCTCCGGCGCGTGCCACCGCCCGCGAGTAGGGCTGGCTGCTGGTGAACGCGTCACGCTTGCCCTCGTCGGAGAACGTGAGCGTCCGGGCGCAGAGGGCGATGAGAGGCGGCGGCTGCGACATCGCCCCCATTCTGCCCTGCTGGCGCGACGAGTAGGTCGGTTACTCTCGACCCTCGTGTCGAACCTGATCCTGCGCAACCCTGCGACCGAAGACGTCATCGCCGAGCTCCCTCACGCCACCGTCGAGGAGATGGATGCGGCCATCGCCAAGGCGGCAGCCGCGGGCGAGGCGTGGCGCAGGGTCACCCCGGTGGACCGCACCCGCCTGCTGCGCCGTTTCGCCGACACGGTGGGTGCCCACGCCGAGGAGCTCGCCGAGCTCGAGACTCGCAACATGGGCATGCCCATCGGCAGCGCCCGCTGGTGCGCCAACGCAGTGGCCGACACGCTGCACTACTTCGCCGGTGCGGTCGAGAAGCACACGGGCAGCACCATTCCGGTAGCGGGCGGCGTCGATATGACGTTCCACGAGCCGCTCGGCGTGGTGGGCCTCATCACCCCGTGGAACTTCCCCATGCTCATGGCGTCGTGGAAGGTCGGCCCGGCGCTCGCTGCCGGCAACACGGCCATCCTCAAGCCTGCCGAGATCACCCCGCTCACGTCGCTGCGCCTCGGTGAGTTGGCCCTCGAAGCTGGCATTCCCGAGGGCGTGCTGCAGGTGGTGGTGGGTCCCGGCTCATCCACCGGCTGGCGGTTGGTGGAGCACCCGCTCGTGCGCAAGGTGGCCTTCACCGGCTCCACCGCAGTGGGGAAGCGGCTGATGCAGGGGTGTGCCGAGCAGATCAAGCGGCTCACCCTTGAGCTCGGCGGGAAGAGCGCCAACATCGTGTTCGCCGATGCCGATCTCGACCGTGCAGCGGCCGCGGCCCCGGGCGCGGTGTTCGACAACTCGGGGCAGGATTGCTGTAGCCGAAGCCGCGTGCTGGTGCAGCGAAGCGTGCTCGACGAATTCCTCGAGAAGTTCATCGCCGCATCGGCGGCCTGGAAGGTGGGCGACCCGATGCACCCCGACACCGCCATGGGGCCACTCGTCACCGCCAATCACCTCGCCGCAGTCCGGCGCTACAGCGATGGGCTCGACACGGTGTTCACCGGTGAGGCTCCATCCGGCCCGGGCTACTGGCACCCGATCATGATCGCCGTGGCCGACGACATGGAACCGGCGGTGTGTCGAGAGGAGATCTTCGGACCAGTGGCCATGGTGATTCCGTTCGACGACGAAGCCGACGCGATCCGCATCTGCAACGACAGCGAGTACGGGCTGAGCGGCTCGGTGTGGACCCGCGACGGCTCACGGGCGTTGCGCGTGGTGCGGGCGATGGAAGCGGGCACCATCAGCGTCAACTCCAACTCGTCGGTTCGTTACAGCACGCCCTTCGGGGGCTTCAAGCAGAGCGGGCTTGGCCGCGAGCACAGCATGCACGTGCTCGACCACTACACCGAACTGAAGAACGTCTTCATCGCCACCGAGTGACAACTTCGGCGGTGGTGCCGCACACCACGCGGCGCGAGCGCCGACGTTGGGTTGTGGGTGGGGGTTAGGTCCAGTGTTGGCGCCAGGCCTCGAACTGCAGCACCGTCCACAGGCGGTTGGTGTGCAGGCGGCGGCCCTTCTGGTGTTCACGCCACGCCTGGTCGACCAGCGCAGGGTCGAACGCGGGCGCGTCGCTGCGGGCGGCCGAGGCCAGAGTGTCGGCCGCCCACTCGCGCAACGGTCCGCGCAGCCAGTCGTCGAGCGGCACGCCGAACCCAG
>DMQJ01000386.1 GCA_003455715.1 Acidimicrobiaceae bacterium
CATGATGGACGCCAAGAAGGCCCTCGAGGCCAACGACGGCGACATGGAGGCCTCGAAGCAGTGGCTCCGCGAGAAGGGCTTGGCCGCCAGCGCCAAGCGCGACGATCGCGAGAACGCCCAGGGCGTCGTCGCCCTGGTCATCGACGGCAACGTCGGCGCCATCGTCAAGCTGAAGTGTGAGACCGACTTCGTCGCCAGCAGCGACCGCTTCAAGGGTGAGGCCGACACGTTGGCCCGCCTGGTGGCCGCCAAGGGTGAGGCTGCCGTCGCCGAGCGCGCCGCCGAACTCGACGAGATGAAGATCACCCTCAAGGAGAAGATCGAACTCGGCGAAGTGGTGCGCTTCGAGGCCGCCGCCGGCAACGTGCTCGACAGCTACGTGCACATCCAGGGTGGCCGCGGTGTCAACTGCGTGCTGGTGGAGATGGCTGGCGCCGGCGCCGAGCTCGCTCACGACGTCGCTGTGCACATCGCCTTCGCCCGTCCGAAGTACCTCACCCGCGACGACGTCCCCGCCGACGTGGTGGAGAAGGAGCGTCAGACGCTCGAGGTGCTCAGCCGCAACGAGGGCAAGCCCGAGGCCGCGCTGCCGAAGATCGTCGAGGGCCGCATCAACGGATTCTTCAAGGACGTTGCGCTGCTCGAGCAGCCCTACGCCAAAGACGACAAGCAGTCGGTGAAGCAAATCATCGGCTCGGCCACCATCGTGCGCTACGCACAAGTCGAGATCGGCTGATCTGACAGGATGACCGCCATGGCCTCTCCCCGATGGAAGCGAATCGTCTTCAAGCCATCGGGGGAGGCATTGGCAGGGCCCTCGGGCCAAGGCCTCGACGGCGCCACGCTTGACGCCACCGCGCAGGAGATCAAGGCCGTGCGGGCCATGGGTGTCGACGTCACCGTGGTGGTGGGCGGCGGCAACTTCTGGCGTGGCCGTCAAGGCGCGATGAAGGGCATGGATGCCACGCAGAGCGACCACATCGGCATGCTCGGCACGGTGATGAATGCCCTGGCGCTGCAAGACGCGCTGGAGCGCGCCGGTGTCGACACCCGGGTGCAGAGCGCCATCGAGATGCCTCGCATCGCCGAGCCGTACATTCGCCGTCGGGCCATGCGCCACCTTGAGAAGGGGCGTGTGGTCATCTTCGCTGCCGGTACGGGCAACCCGTTCTTCACCACCGACACGGCTGCTGCTCTGCGCGCCGCCGAGATCGAGGCCGAGGCGCTGGTGAAGGGCACCCACTCGGGCGTCGACGGCGTGTACGACGCCGATCCGCGCACCACACCCGACGCGGTGAAGTACGAGGAAGTGTCGTACATGGAGGTCATGACCAAAGACCTCAAGGTGATGGATGCCACCGCCATCGCCTTCTGCCGCGACAACAAGATTCCCATCGTCGTGTTCGACATGTCGGCGCCCGGCGCTCTGCAGGCCATCCTGCGCGGCGACCCTGTGGGCACCATCGTGCACGACCGCTGAGCAGGCCGATCATCGCCCCCTCCGCCCCCATGTGCCGCGCCGCGGCTCGCCGCTCGGTACGCTGGCGCCCGTGATCGAAGAAACAGTCCTCGAAGCCATCGAGAAGATGGAGAAGGCCGTCGAGCACGTGCAGAGCCAGTTCACCACGGTTCGCACGGGCCGGGCCACCCCCGCGCTGGTGGAGAAGCTGCTCGTGGAGTACTACGGCTCACCCGTACCGCTGCAGCAGTTGGCCGGTTTCCAGGTGCCCGAGGCGCGTCAGTTGGTGGTGAAGCCGCACGACCGCGGGGCGCTCGCTGCTGTCGAGAAGGCCATTCGCGACAGCGACCTCGGTGTCAATCCCAACAGCGACGGCGTCGTCATTCGCCTCAACTTCCCTCCCCTTACCGAAGAGCGCCGCAAGGAGTACGTGAAGGTCGTGAAGCACATGGCCGAAGAAGGCCGTGTGGCAGTGCGTAACATTCGACGCGACGCACGCAAGCACCTGGAGGCAGCCGAGAAGGCAGGCGAGATCTCGGCCGACGAACTGGAGCGGGCGGAGAAGGAAATGGACAAGATCACCCACGAGCACGTCGAGCACATCGACAAGGCCCTTGGTCGCAAAGAGCACGAGTTGCTCGAAGTCTGACCCCTGGCCGCGCACCGCACGAGGAGACAAGTGGCATGACCGACGATCCGTGGCGCCGAGGGCGCGCCGAACCAGACGACGACTTCGGACCTCCCCTCTTTGGTGACGATCCGCAGGATGGCTCGGGCGGCCTCTCGTTCGGCGAAGACACCGGTCCGCTGCCGCACTGGACCGAACCGCCCACCGGCGAGATCCCGCGCGTGCACACCCCCGACGGCCGCACCGACCCCACCGACGACCTCGACGTGTGGTCGTCGTTCTCCGGCCAGCAGCCCGTGTGGCGCGACGGCGCCGACGATTCGGGTGGCCTCGACGACATCACCGGGCTGTCGCCCGTCTTCGAAGAGCCCGAGTTCGACGAGTTCGACGAGCCGGCGCCCACCATTCGCGACGAGTCGGCACCGGTACGTCGCGAGCCG
>DMQJ01000411.1:0-4661 GCA_003455715.1 Acidimicrobiaceae bacterium
GAAGCGCGACTTGCCGAGTTGACGGCTCGCCTCGCCGAGCTGCAGGGCGGCGCCGACCCGCATTGAGCCGGGCTACGTTGCCATCAGCAGACCAACTCACTGGGGGTAGTGATGGCCGAGATCCACGGCAACTTCGAACCGCGTTTCGCGGCCATGGCCGAGGCCATGTCGGCCAACATCGACAGCGGCGCCGACGTCGGCTGCTGCGCTGCGGTGGTGCAGCACGGCGAGCTGGTCGTCGACATCTGGGGCGGCTGGGTGGATGAGGCGCACAGCGCACCGTGGGAGCGCGACACCATCACCAACGTATGGTCGAGCACCAAGACGCAGATGGCGCTCTGCGCGCTCATGCTGCACTCCCGCGGCCAGCTCGACCTCGACGCGCCGGTGGCCACCTACTGGCCCGAGTTCGCGCGGAACGGCAAGGAGGGCGTACTCGTCCGCCATCTGATGTCGCACACCTCCGGCGTGTCGGGGTGGGACCAGCCGATCACGGTCGACGACATCTACGACTGGGACACCAGCACGGCCAGGCTTGCCGCGCAGGCACCGTGGTGGAAGCCCGGCACGGCGTCCGGCTATCACGCGCTCAACCAGGGGCACCTCGTCGGTGAAGTGATCAGGCGCATCACCGGCAAGAAGCTCGGCGAGTTCTTCCGAGACGAGGTCGCCGCGCCGCTGGGCATCGACTTCCACATCGGCCTCGCCGAGAGCGAGTTCGGTCGCGTGTCGAACGTGATCCCCCCGCCGCCGTTGCCCATCGACGTGACACAACTCGACCCCGAGATGGTGGTGGTGAAGACCTTCACCGGCCCGGCTCCCGGTGCCGAAGCCGCATGGACGAAGGAGTGGCGGCAGGCCGATATCGGTGCGGCCAATGGCCACGGCAATGCGCGGTCGCTCGCACTCACGCAGAGTGCCATCACCAACGGCGGCGTGGTGAACGGCGTACAGCTGCTGGCGCCGGAGTCGATCGATCAGATCTTCCGCGTGCAGGCCGACGGTGTTGATCAGGTGCTGATGATGCCCATCCGCTTCGGCATTGGCTACGGGCTACCCACCGACGGCCTCCCCCTTCCCGCAGATCGTCGGCTGTGCTTCTGGGGTGGTTGGGGCGGCTCGCTCGTGGTCAACGACCTCGATCGGGGCCTCACGTTCACCTATGCGATGAACCGTATGGGCGCCGGAACGATGGGCGACGAGCGCGGCATCGGGTTGCTGATGGCAGCGCTAGAGGCTGCCGGCTGACCTGCGCCGACGGGCCAGTTGCCCGGGCCAGTTGCCCGGGTCAGTGGCCCGGGTCGAAGGTGATGGGCATGTGGGCGGGGCCGAAGATGCCGACGCCCTCCGGCTTCCATTCAGTGGGGCCATCGAGACGCAGGTTGGGCATGCGCCGGGCCAGCAGCGGCAGGGCCTCCTGCAGCTCGGCGCGGGCGAGTGCCTGGCCGAGGCAGTAGTGGATGCCCGACCCGAAGGTGAGCTGCGGCTGGTCGCCCTTGGATGAGGTGATGTCGAACACCTCGGGTTCGTTGAACACAGCCCGGTCGCGGTTGGCCTCGGCGATACCCACCGACATGAACGTGCCGGCGGGAAAGACGATGTCTTTGTACTCGATGTCGGTGCTGGCGAATCGGGCGGTGCCGCGCACTGCGCCGAAGTAGCGCATCGTCTCCTCCACCGCTCGCTGGGCGAGTTCCGGCCGCTCGGCCAGCAGCGCCCACTGGTCGGGGTGCTCGGCCAGCAGGCCCACCGCGCAGCCGAGCTGATTGCGCGTGGTATCGGTGCCGCCCACGATGACGGCATTGACCATCATCACCAACTCGTCGGTGGTGAGCTTGTCGCCCTCCTCCTCTGCGGCGATGAGGTCGGTGAGGAGGTCGTCGGCTGGCTTGCTGCGCCGTTCGGCGATGAGCTCACGGGTGTAGGCGTCGAGTTCGTCTTGCGTACGCACGATGAGGTCGAGCTTCTGAGCCATGTCGATGGAGAAGATCTCGAGGATGTCGTTGGCCCAACGGCTGAACAGCTGCCAGTCGCTCTTCGGTGCGCCGAGCAGCTCGCAGATGATGGGGATGGGGTAGGGCTCGCAGATGTCGACGGCGAAGTCGGCCCTGCCAGCGGCCGCGACGTTGTCGACAAGGCCGTTGATGACCTCGCGCATGAACGGGCGGAGCCGGTCGGCCTGCCGCGGTGAGAAGGCGGGCGCCACCAGCCGTCGCAACCGCAGGTGCACGTCGCCTTCGGCGCTCAGGATGCTCACCCGCTGGCGCGAGAGGAACTGCTCATCGGTGACCCCCATCAGCTCGGGAATGCGCCCAGCCGCGCTGTGCCAGCGCTTGTCGCGCAGAATGGCGGTGACGTCGTCGTAGTGCCACACGGCGTACCCGAAGGGGTTGCGAGCCAGCCAATGATCTTGGGGCAGCTCGGTGCTGGGGGTCACCCGCTGGCCCTCGAGGAGCGGCAGATCGAGTTCGGAAACAAGCGTGGCCATAGGCGCACGCTACGCCAGGGCGGCCAGTGGCTCCACAGCGGACGTACCGAGGAACTCGGCCACCGGCCCGTTGGTTACCTGGCCGGAATGAGTGTTGAGGCCGAGTGCAAGCGCATGGTCGCGGCGACACGCCTCGGCCACGCCGTGCACGGCGAGGTCGAGCTGGTAGGGGAGCGTGGCGTTGGTAAGCGCGTAGGTGCTGGTGTGCGGCACCGCGCCGGGCATGTTGCCGACCGCGTAGTGGAGCACCCCGTGCAGCTCGTACACCGGCTCGGCGTGGGTGGTCTCGTGGATGGTCTCGATGCAACCGCCCTGGTCGACCGCCACGTCGACGATGACCGCCCCCTTCTTCATCGTGCGCACCATGTCTTCGGTGACCACCACCGGGGCGCGCCCACCGGCCACCAGCACCGCGCCGATCACCAGGTCGGCGTCGGCGATGTTGCGCTCCAGCGCGCCACGGTTCGAGGCCAGGGTGACGATGCGGCCCTTGTTGATCTGGTCGACCCAGCGCAGGCGGTCGAGGTTCTTGTCGAACAGGACGACCTCGGCCTCCATGCCGGCCGCGATCCACGCCGAGTTCCAGCCCACGTTGCCTGCGCCGAGCACGACCACCTTGGCTGGTTGCACGCCAGGGGCGCCGCCCATCAGCACGCCGCGGCCGCCGTTGTGGCGCTCGAGGTAGTGGGCGCCCATCTGCGGGGCCAGGCGGCCGGCCACCTCGCTCATCGGGGCGAGGAGGGGAAGGGCGCCGCCGGGCAGTTGCACGGTCTCGTAGGCGAGCGCGGTGGTGCCTGCCGTGAGGAGCGCCTCGGCCACGTTCGGGTAGGCCGCCAGGTGCAGGTAGGTGAACAGGGTGAGGTCGGGGCGCAGGTAGCCGAACTCCTCCGGCTTGGGCTCCTTCACCTTCACCACCATCTGCTGCGCCCACGCATCGGCGGCGGTGGGCACGATGGTCGCGCCGGCAGCCACATAGTCGGCGTCGGAGAAGCTGGCACCCTCGCCGGCCCCGGTCTCGACGTGCACCTGCACGCCGTGCCGTTCGAACTCGCGGACGCCATCGGGGGTCATCGCCACCCGGTACTCCTGAGTCTTGATCTCTTTGGGGACGCCGACGGTGGTGATTCGTGCTGCCATGCGCAGATCATCTGCCGCGGACCACCGTTGATCAACGGCATGATCTGCGGAATGATGGAGTCATGACCGCAGAAACATCGGCACTTGACCCTCTCGACCGTCGAATCATCGACATCCTGCGTGGAGACGGCCGGATCAGTTGGCGCGAGCTCGCCGATCGAGTGCATCTCGCGCCGTCCTCGGCGGCGGACCGCGTGCGGCGGTTGGAGTCGGCCGGGCTGATCCGTGGCTACCAAGCCCGCATCGACCCACGAGCGCTGGGCCGCGATGTTCGAGCCGTGGTCGACGTGGCGCTGCCGCCGGGTGTCGACCCGGCCCAGTTCGAGGAGATCCTCCGCCAGCGCGAGGAGGTGGCGCTGGCCGTGTACGTCACCGGCCCCGCCGACTACACGATCATTGTCGACTGCGCTGGCGCCGAAGGACTCGACGCCTTCATCCGTTGGTTGAAAGCCGAGGGCGGGGTGGCGCGCACCGAGAGCAAGTTCGTCCTCCGCCCCGTCATCGGCTGACCCCACCTCCCCCTTTCCCCCAAAGTCGGCGCTGAGACCGCGTGGGGTGCGGCGCGAGCGCCGATGTTGGTGGGGGAGGGGGTTACGACGACGCGAGGGCTTCGAGGACGTTCACGGCGTTGATGCCGATCTCGTCGACCGCGTAGCCACCTTCGAACACGACCAGCGTGGGACGACCCATGGCGCCGATCATCTCGCCGATTCGCAGGTAGTGCTCGTGGTCGAGACGGAACTTGCTGATCGGGTCGCCCTTGTAGGTGTCGACGCCGAGCGATACCACGAGCGCGTCGGGCCGGTGGCCCTGGAGGAATGCAATGGCATCGGCCAGCGCTGGTTCGTAGACGTCCCACCCTGAGCCGTGGCGCATGGGGTAGTTACGGTTGGCGCCCTCGCCCGGCCCGGCACCGTGCTCGTCGTCGTACCCGAGGAAGAACGGGTACTCCTGCTCGGGGTGACCGTGAATGCTGGCGAACGGCACGTCGGCACGTTCGTAGAAGATGGCTTGGGTGCCGTTGCCGTGGTGGTAG
>DMQJ01000411.1:4945-5254 GCA_003455715.1 Acidimicrobiaceae bacterium
CGCGGCGTTGTTGAAGAAGCAGTAGCCGCCGTACACGTCGGCCGCGGCGTGGTGGCCCGGTGGGCGACACAGTGCGAAGGCGTGTTGCTCGCCGCCGAGCACAAGGTCGGCGCCGGTGAGTGCGACATCGGCGGCAGCGGTGATGGCACTCCAGGTGCCCGCCATGATGGGCGTGCCCGCATCGAGCCCGTAGTACGACAACTTGCCGTCGATGGTGGCCGGTACGCGGTCGTGGCGCAGGGTGCGCGTGGGCCACACCAGGGGCAAGGCGTCGTACTCACCGTGTTCGGCCACCCACTCGTCCCACGC
>DMQJ01000411.1:5505-5784 GCA_003455715.1 Acidimicrobiaceae bacterium
ACCGGGTCGAGGCCGTGAGCGGTGGGCTCGATCACCTCACCCAGGCCGCGCTCGCGCACTCGGGCAAGCACGATCTCGGCGCGCTCCTTGCACTCGAATGCCTTCACCAACTTGCCGTCGATGAGTTCCGACGAACCGTCCTGCAGGAGTTGTCGATCGCTGAACACCGTTCTCATGCGCGGCGAGTCTAGGGATCGCCACCTGACGGACAGGTGGGCCAGCTACTTCACCGAGACGCGGCTCGGCGGCAGGCCCTCCCTTGGGTGCAGCCACCGATGC
>DMQJ01000356.1:0-300 GCA_003455715.1 Acidimicrobiaceae bacterium
GGCGTGCACGCCGACCTCCTCGACGATCTTGCCGCTGGCCTCGTGCTGTTGCGTGAGCGGCTTTCAGCCGACGGACTCGCCGACGACGTGCTCGTCGCGGTCACGAGCGAGTTCGGTCGCCGAGCCGCCGAGAACGGAAGCGGCGGCACCGACCACGGCTCGGCCGGGCTGAGCCTGTTGATGGGGTCGGGTGTGCGCGGTGGGATGTACGGCGAGGTGGATCTGCGCGACTTGGTCGACGGCGACGTGCGGCCAACCATCGACCCCTTGGTGCTCTACACCGCTTGTCTCGACTGGCTC
>DMQJ01000356.1:505-8031 GCA_003455715.1 Acidimicrobiaceae bacterium
TACACCGCTTGTCTCGACTGGCTCGGCGCCGACGCCATGCAGGTGTTGGGTCGACGCGACGACTCGGTGTCGCTGCTCCGCTGACGGTGCGTCAGTCGCCACCACCGTCGCCGCCACCACCACCGTCGTCGCCTCCGCTACCGTCGTCGCCACGGTCGTCGGTGCCATCGGGGAGCGGCACGATGAGTTCACCCGACCCGGCGGACGCCTCGTGTTCGGCCGTCGCCTGTTGCTCGGCTGCCGCTCGGCGTCGCTTGCGCCGGCGCAGCAGCAGGATGGCGACGACGACCAGTAGTACGACAGCGATCACGGCGCCGCCGATCGCCAGTGCTCGGCTGCGGCCCACGTCGGGTGCGTCGGCGATGGTGTCGTTCACCTCGGTGGCCCGCGCCCGGGTGGTGTCGAGATCGCCCTCAGCCCAGGCGGTGCGGGCCTCGTCGAGCAGTACGGGCAGGTTGGTGCCCATCAACCCGAGCCCGCCGAGCAGGCCGTCGTCTTCGGCCTCACTGTCGATGGACGCCGAAAGCGTTTCCGCAGCGTCGATCTGTTCCTCGATCGCCTCGACGATGGCCTGCAGGTCGTCGACAGTGGTGGCCGCCTGATAGTCGGCCTCGAACGTATCGGGATACGTCAGATTCAGCCGTGCCGCCCATTCGTCGAGTTGATCGCGAGCGGCCAGCACCTCGGTGGCCGCGGCGATGAGTTCCTCGGCATGGTCGAAGCGCCACTCGCTCATCGCCCGCCGCAGGCCAATCGGTGCCGCCCACTCATCGCCTGCTTCGACCAGATCTGCGTACTTGCCTCGCGCCTCAGCGCGCTCGTCCAGTTGTGCGCTCTGAGAAAAGATGAGCACCCACGTGTCGATCAGCTCCTGAGCCTCGGTTGAGCCGCCGCGGTTCTCGAGTAGGTCGAGCAAGCGTTGCCATGTACCCCCGCTGCTCACTGTCTCGGGCTCGCCCTCGCCGACGTAGGCGATCTCGCGGTCGGCGATGGCTGCCAACACCTCTCGCATCGCGTCTGGCCCGACCTCGTCGTACATCTCCTGGATGAGGTAGTACGACGTGTTGTAGCCGAACGTCTCCTCCTCAGGGTCGGCTTCGGCGAATTGAGGGGTGGTCCAGGCCGTGAGCTTGATGGCGCCGGGGTCGGTGGTTCGCGGCCGGGTAGGGCTGCGCGGGTTGCCGCCGAGTTGCTCCATCACAGCCGCCGCGTAGACCTGGGCGAAGCCCTCACTCAGCCATCGCTCGGTGAACCAGTTGTCGTTGAACCAGGCGTGCGACAGCTCGTGCAGCACCACTTCGGCGTCGAGCTCCTCGTCGATCTCCACCTCGCGGGTGGAGGCGCTGAACCATCCGGCGTATCCGTACAGGAACGGTGTGTATGCCTCACGCACTTCCACGGTGCCGTCGATCGGCCACGGCACCCCGATCAGTTCGGCGAGCGCAGGTACGCCCTCTTCGATCTGCTCGACGACGAACGCTTCCCACTCGGGGTCGTCGGGCCAGGCTCTCACGTTGAAGGTGGCGCCATCGTCGAGCGTGACGGTACGGGAGTCGAGCGCCGCGTCGTTGCGCGCCGACACGAACAGCGAAAACTGGTCGGGCTCCTCGATGTCGGTCACGGTGTACACCGTGAAGCCGAACTCGTTGGTGGTTGGCGCTTCGTCGCCGAACGTCTCCGACTCGAAACCCGGTGGCACGACCACCTTGACGGTGACCCGCCCCGGGTCGCCGATGCCGAATGCCTCGAACGCGGCGTATGCCTCGTTGACCCGGCTCGGGTTCTCGCCACGCGGGTCGACGCCGTTCACGTCGTAGCTCACGTTGATGCGCGCTGTCTGTTGGTAGAAGAGGTTCGATGCGAAGTCGACGTCGAGCACGTAGTAGTTCTCGACGCCGCCTACGAGCCGCGGCGTGACACGCACCGGCGTGCCATTGGCGGTGGCGGCGAATGCGTTCGACGCACCAACCGGCACGGGAATGGAGAACCCGGTGAAGTACCGGCGGGTGATGATGTTGCCGTCACGCTGGTCGGGCAGCGTGTTGGTGAACTGCATCTCGGCCAGCACCTTCACGACACCAGCGGTCGGATCCACCACGTAGGTGGTGAGGTTGGTGACGGTCATGCCACCGGCGGCGAACTGCGCTTGTTCGGTCACCGTGCGTGTCGTTGGCGACGCCATTGCGGGTGATGCGGCGAGCGTGATCGGAAGAACGAGGAGCGCAGCGATGAGCAGGGGGCGCGGTCGGGCCATCCCGAGAAGCTATTCGGATTCGCCACGGCCCCGCAACGAGACAAGCGATCGATGTCGGGTGGCGGGTGAGGAAGCGCGGAGGGACGGGAGGGGAAGCGAGGTGGGACGGGAGGCGCGGAGGGGAGGGGTACGCTGCGGCTGGTGGACCTGTCGGCCTCGTATCGGAGCACCCCGTGACGACGTTCGGCCTCGACTCGGGCACCTACGGCTCGGGCCGGAGCGATATTGGCGCGGAGCCCGCTCTCACGCCCACCGAGGGCATCGACGACGCAGTGGTCGACGAGATCAGTTGGCGGAAGGGTGAGCCGTCGTGGATGACCGCGTTCCGCCGACGCAGCGCGCGCATCCTCGACCGCATGCCGATGGCAGAGTGGATCGCCGTCAACATGCCCGACATCGACATCAACGAGATCGACTTCGCCGTCGCCCCCGTGCAGCCGGCCACGAATCGAGCGACCGGTCAACACGAGAGCGACGTGGTCGCCCGTCGCATCCGTGAGCAGATCGAGGCGCAGGGCGTTCTGTTCTGCGACATCGACACCGCGTTGCGCGAGTACCCCGACCTGGTGAAGCAGTACTTCGGCACCGTCGTACCGCCAGGCGACAACGCGTTCGCCGCACTCAACTCGGCGGTGTGGTCGGGCGGCTCGTTCATCTACGTACCGCCGGGGGTGCGTTGCGAGATGCCCCTGCAGGCCGATCGGCGCGTCAACGGTGAGCGACTCGGCCAGTTCGAGCGCACGCTCATCATCGCCGACGAGGGCAGCCAAGTGCACTACATCGAGGGCTGCTCGGCCCCGGTGTACAGCACCTCCTCGCTGCGCTCCACGGTGACCGAGATCGTGGTGAAGCCGTCGGCCCGTGTCAGGTACACGACCATGCAGAACTGGACGCCCAACGTCGTCCACGTGGGCACCGAGCGAGCGCGGGTGGAGGCCGAGGGTCACATCGAGTGGATCGACGGCACCATTGGTTCGAAGCTCACCGTGAAGCACCCGAGCGTCCACCTGGTGGGCCCGAATGCCACGGCGGAGGTGCTGTCGGTGGCCTCTGCCGGCTCCGGCCAGCATCACGACGTCGGCGCCACGATGGTGCACGCCGCGCCCGAGACCGCCTCGACGATCGTCTCACGGAGCGTCAGCAAGGACGGTGGCGTCACCACCTTCCGTGGGCTGGTGCGGGTCGATGATGGGGCGTACGGCTGTACCGGCCACGTGCAGTGCGCTGCGCTCGTCCTCGACGAGCAGAGCGAGTGCCGCACCCTGCCGCGTATCGAGGTCGACGAGCGCGACGCCCAGATCGGTCACGACGCCACCGTGGCCACGATCGCCGACGAGCGGTTGTTCTACGTGATGTCGCGTGGCCTGTCGCATGCGCAGGCGACGAGCATGGTGGTGAACGGCTTTCTCCAGCCCGTCACCAGCGCCCTGCCCATGGAGTACGCGGTGGAGTGGAGCCGGCTCATCGAACTCCAGATGGAAGGCAGCGTCGGCTAACCCCGCCCCCTTCCGTTTTACGTAAAAGGTGACAAGCGAGCGCCCCTGGTCGAGCGGGGTGGCGGGTGGTCAGGGTTTGACACAAACGCTGGGTTGGGAACGCTGGGCTGGGAACGCTGGGTTGGGAACGTGGGGCGGTGGCGCGCAGGGTGCTCGGGCGTCAGCACTCGACGATGCTCACCGGCACAGGAACGGGGGTGCCGTCGCGGTGGCGGAAGGTGACGGCGAGGCCGCCGCGGGCCGTCTCCTTGTACTTGTCGTGCATGTCGCGACCGGTGTCGCGCATCGTCATGATGGCCTGATCGAGCGAGACAAGATGGGTGCCGTCGCCATGGAGAGCCAGGCGCGCCGCGTTGATGGCTTTGGTGGCGGCCATGGCGTTGCGCTCGATGCACGGCACCTGCACCAGACCCGCCACGGGGTCGCAGGTGAGGCCGAGGTTGTGTTCGAGGGCGATCTCGGCAGCGTTCTCCACCTGGGCGGGCGTACCGCCCATCACCTGCGCCAGCCCGGCCGCCGCCATGGCACACGCCGAGCCCACCTCGCCCTGGCATCCGACTTCGGCGCCAGAGATGGAGGCGTTCATCTTGAACAGCGCCCCGATGGCACCCGCAGCCAGCAGGAAGTCGACCACGCCGTCGTCGCTCGCCCCGGGGACGAACCGCACGTAGTAGTGCAATACCGCCGGAACGATGCCCGCTGCCCCATTGGTGGGGGCGGTCACCACGCGCCCGCCAGCAGCGTTCTCCTCGTTCACTGCCATCGCCCATAGGTTCACCCAGTCGAGCGCACTGAGCGGGTCGGCGGAGTCGCCCTGGGCCACGAGTGTTCGGTGCAGGGCGGCGGCCCGACGTTGCACCCGCAGACCTCCGGGCAGCTCACCCTCGTTGCGGCACCCACGTTCGACGCACGAGCGCATCGCCGACCAGATGTCGAGCAGCGCTGATCGGACCGCCTCGGTCGGTCGGCGGGCGCTCTCGTTGGCCATCGCCAGCGCAGCGATCGACAGGCCGTGTGCCTCGCAGCGGGCGACGAGCTCATCAGCGGTGGCGAATGGATGAGGGAACACCGCGGCGTCGGGGTCGTCGCCGTCGAGTGGCGCGTCGAGTTCTGCGTCGCCCACCACGAAGCCGCCGCCGACGGAGTAGTACCGTCGACTCATCGTGGTGCCGTTCGCCAGGCGGGCGTCGAAACGCATCCCGTTCGGATGGCCGGGCAGTACCTCATTGGGCTGGAGGAGCACGTCGCGTTCGATGGCGAAGTCGACCGGGTGTTCGCCGCCCAGACGCAGGGTGCCGGTCGCAGCGACCCCTGCGAGCGTCGGCTGTACCTGGTCGGGGTCGACGAGGTGAGGCTCGGCGCCGGTGAGGCCGAGCACCACGGCGGGCACCGTGCCGTGCCCCACTCCCGTCGCCCCGAGCGACCCGAACAGGTGCACCTGCACGGCGTCGACGGTGTCGAGCGCTGCGGACTGCTGGAGCTCGACCACGAATCTCCGAGCCGCGCGCATCGGGCCCACCGTGTGCGAGCTCGATGGCCCAATACCGATGCGGAACAGGTCGAGGACGCCCACGGTCATGGCGCCGATCCTGTCAGACCCGGCGGCTGCCATGTGTCGATTCGCGCTCGGCGCCTACAGTATGCGCCTATGCCGATGCGCCAGGAGTGCCGCAATTTTGAGAGCCGCACGTACCCGAACGGTGAAACGGTGCGCAAGTGCAACCTCGACCTGGCTCCGGAAGCGCCGTGGCGTTGCCCCGCCAACTGCACAGGGTTCGAGCCGAGAATGGACATCGGCTGGACGTACGGAACGATGGTCACGCCCAAGACGCCGGCCGAGCCTCCGGGCCTCGATGACGGCACGGCTGCCGCCGTGCTCGACGAGGCGGAAGATTTCCTCAACGCTGTCGGGGCGCAAGTGATGGCTGAGGTTGCCGCTGAGCGTCGGCAACGTGCCGACCATCCGTCGTCGGGCTGGCGTCGGCTGTTTCGCCGCCGCGGCGACTGACCCGACAACTGGGGCTCGAAAACGTCGGCGTTCGTGACGATCGAGCCCCAGAAAACGTCGGGAAGGAGGCTGGCCCGGTGCGTCGTTGGGATCAGATGGCCCGCAGGCGGCGAATGCGCTCGTCGGTGGCCGGGTGGGTGCTGAAGAGGCGAGCCATGCTGCTGTTGCGGCCGCCGCGCAGTTCGTTGAGCGGGTTGTGGATGTACGCCTGAGCCTGAGCCGGGGCCACCATCATCGGTCGGCGAGCGGCGAGCGTCTCGATGCGTTCGAGGGCGTCGGCCAGCGAGTGGCCGCTGCCCAGCAGTTCGGCGGCGCCGCGGTCGGCCTCGAACTCTCGTGACCGGCTGACCGCCATCTGGATGAGCGATGCGGCGATGGGGGCGAGGAGCGACATCAGCAGCATCGCCAACGGGTTCGGACGGTCTTCGTCGTCGCGACCTCCGCCGAACATGCTGGCGAACATTGCCATCTGGGCGATGTAGCTGATGGCGGTGGCGATGGCCGCGGCAACGGAACCGATGAGGATGTCGCGGTGCTTCACGTGCATCAGCTCGTGGGCCATCACGCCTTCGATCTCGTTGCGCGGCATGCTCTGCAACAGCCCGGTGGTGGCACACACCACCGCGTTGCGTGGCCCGCGTCCGGTGGCGAAGGCGTTGGGCTGGTCGCTGGGCGAGATGGCCACACGGGGCATCGGCATGTTGGCGCGCTGCGCGAGCGAGGCAACGATGTCGTAGAACTCGGGTGCCTCATGGCGCTCGATGACGTGAGCGCGAGCCGATTTCAGCGCCAGCTTGTCGCTGAACCAGTACGACCCACCCACCATCACGAGCGCCAGCCCGAGGCCGATGGTGAGCGAGGTGGCGCTGCCGCCGCCGATGACACCGGCGACGGCAACGATGAGTCCGCCCAGTGCCGCCAAGAGGGCGGTGGTCTTGAGCGTGTTCTTGAACATGTGGGGTGTGTCCTCCGTGAGGGTCGGTGAGTCGTGGTGGGGTGGGTCAGAAGTCGAACAGGTCGCCGAGGAACGACGACTTGCGCTTCTTGTACGGCTGGCCGTACTGGCCGCCGCCAGGCGTGTGGTACTTGGAGTGGTACTTGCTGTGGTACTTCGAGTTACCCCATGGACGCTGGGGCTGCTGCTGGTACTGGGGCTGCTGCCCATACTGGGCGTGCTGCGCGTACTGCGGCTGCGGCTGCGGCTGCGGCTCGGCGTACCCGGGGCGTGGCGCATCTGCTGGGGCGATACGGCTCTCGGCGGGGGCCGACACGGTCTCGGCGGAAGCACCCTGCTGGATGGACCGTTCGATGATCTTGTCGAGCTCACCGCGGTCGAGCCACACACCGCGGCACGTCGGGCAGTAGTCGATCTCGATGCCGGCCCGATCGGCCATGACGAGGGTGGAATCGGTGCAGGTGGGGCACTTCATGATGTGAACTCCTTGGTGGTACGACGAACGATGAACTTGCGGATCTCCTCCAGCCACAGCACGGAGCTGGCCACCAGGGCGCACACGAGCCAATGGGTGGCGGAGATCGAGGTGGTGTCGAACAGATTCTGCATGGGCCCGAGGTGAGTGACGCCCACCTGCAGCAGGATGACGGCGGCCAGCGAGACCCACAGCCAACGGTTGGCGAACGTGTCGCGGTGGAACACGGTGCGGGTGTCGTGACGAGCGTTGAGGATGTTGAAGAACTGAAAGAGGACGAAGGTGTTGAAGGCCATCGTGCCCGCCACCGTCGCGGTGCCAGCCTCGGCCGGGCCGCC
>DMQJ01000336.1 GCA_003455715.1 Acidimicrobiaceae bacterium
CGCTGCTTGCCGGCGCCGGCGAACCGGCCCGAGTGCAAGACCCGCTGTCGATGCGTTGCAGCCCGCAGATCCATGGCGCGGCGCTGTCGGCCCTCGACGACTTGCAACGCGACCTGGCCGTGGAACTGGCCTCGACCTCCGAGAACCCCCTGTACGACGGTGCTCGGCCGATCCACCACGGCGGCTTTCACAACGCGCTGCTGGGCTTGGCTACCGACCACCTGCGCCTCGCCGTGCTCCAGGTAGCCGACGCGTCGCTGGCCAGGCTCACCCTGCTGCACGAGCCCGGGCTCACCGGCCAGCGTGCGTTCTTGGCACACGGGCCATCGACCGCCAGCGGCACGATGATGGTGGAGTACACGGCCGTGGCCGCGCTGGGCGACGTCCGGAGCGCCGCACACCCCGCCTCAGGTGCGAGTGCCCGCTATTCGCGAGGCGTCGAAGATCACGCCTCCTTTGCCTGGCAGTCGACACTGGAGGCCGATCGCCTGCTCGACGGGTTCACCACTGTGGTGGCGTGCGAACTGCTTGCTGCTGTTCGGTCTCTCCGAGTCGACGGGCCCGAACGGGTGATGCCGCCCACGTTGGCGACTGCGGCGGCGCCGGCGCTGGCGCTGGCGGTCGTGCCCGACGACCACGACCTCGGCCCGCACCTCGCCGCTGCACGCGACGTGGTGAACCGCGGCCTCGAGCTTCCGTCGAGCTGAGCCCCCAGCCGGGGCTCGGAGTTTCGTACCTGTTTCGTTGCGCGACCGCGGCGTGTGAGAAGTGCCTCCGACGATGGGGGCACAGGCATCACGGCCTGACTTCACCAAGGAGCCTCCATGCGCCGCACCCCCATTCTCGCCGCCGTCGCTGGCCTGTCGCTGCTCGCCGCCGCATGCGGTGACGACTCGACACCCGCCGCCACCCCGACCACCGAAGCGATGGTTGATGAGACCATGGTCGACGACATGACCGACGACACGATGACCGACGAGACCATGGTCGACGACACGATGACCGACGAGACGATGGTCGACGACATGACCGACGACTCCATGGCGGACGAGATGATGCTCGCCCCGTGGCAGGAGCTCACGCTCACCGACGTCGACGGCAACGAGTTCACCTTGGCCGACTTCATGGGCAAGGCCGTGCTGGTGGAGCACTTCGCGACCTGGTGCCCGAACTGCCGCGAGCAACTGGCCGACACCAACGCCGCCGCAGCCGAACTCG
This sequence comes from Acidimicrobiaceae bacterium, assembly GCA_003455715.1. GTDB lineage: Bacteria > Actinomycetota > Acidimicrobiia > Acidimicrobiales > Ilumatobacteraceae > UBA668. The sequence continues at coordinate 1,219 of DMQJ01000336.1, forward strand.
GCGACGACGTGGTGGTCATCGCCCTCAGCGTGGAAACCGACCTGTCGGCCGACGACATTGCCGAGTACGCCGCCGACAACGGGTTCACCAACGTTCGCTTCGCGGTGATGACCCCCGAGTTCCTGGCCGCGGTGTCCGACTACTACGGCAACGACTCGATCAACCCGCCGAGCACGCCGCACTTCATCATCGACACGCACGGCGAAGCAGGCGAACTGATGACCGGCTTCAGCGGCACCGACGAGTTGGTGACCGCGCTGCAGACCGCGGCGATGTGAGACGGGCGTGGACGAGTACCTGAAGGCGTTCGCCCTCGGCAACGCCGCCATCCTCGGCAACGTGTGCATGCTGCCGCTGTACCCGGGCATGTTCGTGATGTTCGCCAACCAGAGCGCCAATGCGCGAGCACGCCGGGTCCTCCCCTTCCTCGGTGTGCTCGTGCTGGCCGGCGTGCTCACCGTGATGATCGTGCTCGGGCTGGTGCTGCACCTGTTGAGCACCGCGTTCAGCGAGGTGCTCGACTACGCCCTACCCACCATCTACCTCGTCGTGTTGGTGCTGGGGGTGGCGATGCTGGCGGGCAAGAACCCGTTCGCCCGTCTCGCCACCACCCAGGCACCGGTGCTGCGCAGCCCGGCTGCCACGTCGTACGCCTACGGCATGGCGCTCGGGCCGATGACATTGCCCTGCACCGGGCCGCTCATTCTCTCGGCCTTCACCATCGGCAGCGTGGCCGGCACCGGTCGCCTCATCGACAGCCTGCTGTACTTCGTGGCATTCGGCATCGGGTTCGGCTGGCCGCTCGTGGTGCTGCCGCTCGTTGCCACACCCGTGCAGCGGCATGCCACCCGTTTCCTCACCCGGCATCACACAGCGGTGAGCGTGGTCTCTGGTCTGTTGCTGGTGGGTATCGCCGTCGTCGGTGTGTGGGCCGACGTGCTGCCCAACTGGCGCTGAGACGCGCACGGCCCGGGTGTGCGAGCGGGGCACACCCGGGCCGGGCAGACCGGTGACACGCGCGACGGGAGAGCACGCGCACCGGCGATGGTGAGCCGTCAGATGGTGCGGCGACGACCCCTTCCGAAGCGCATCGCCAGCAGACCGGCGAGCACGAGCGCGCCTCCCATCACCAGCAGCGGCATCGTGTCGCTGCCGGTGTCGGGCACCCGGTTGGTCGGGTTGTCTTGGCGCACCTTGCTCGGGTCGAGCAAGGCGTAGTCGTGGTCGTCCTCATCACCGGAGAGTTGGTCGGTGTCGACGTCGTCGGTATCGACCACCTGGTCGTTGGTGATGTCGGCGTCGGGCACCGAGTCCTCATCTTCCACATCGAGGCCTGGAACGTCGTAGTCGTCGGCACCGTCACTGACGATCTCGGCGTAGTTGATGTAGCTCGCGAGGGTCGCGTTGGCCATCTTCACCACGAGGGTGAAGGTGTGCTTCTGACCCGGGGTGAGGTTGGGCAGGGTCCAGGTGACCACCTGGCCGGCGTTGAGCCCGCCATCGCTTGCCGACACGAACGTGAGACCGGCCGGGATGACGTCCTGCACGGTGATGACCCCGGAGTCGACGTTGCCCTGGTTCTTCACCACGATGTTGAACGTGATGTCGTCGCCCACCCGGTAGCGCTGGCCACCGGGAAGGCTCTTGATCAGGGCCAGGTCGTAGGTGATCTGCACGCGTATCACCGCATCGTCGTTGTCGTCCTGGTCGCCGTCGATCTGGTCGATGGCAACATCGTCGAGGTCGTCGATGCCGACGTAGTCGTCGTTCGGGAGGGTCTGGTCGGCGCCCGTCTCGGTGTCGGGGGTCGAGTCCTCGTCGGTGACGGTGTCGTCGTCGGTCGAGTAGGTGTCGGCCGAGTCGGCCGAGATCTCCGCCCAGTTGCGATAGTCGTCGCCGCGCACCGCAGTGATGACCACCGACAGCGTGAGCGTGACCTCCTCACCCGGCTCCAGGTTGGGCAGGTTGGCCCAGGTGACGATGCTGCCCACCGCCGTGCCGTCGTGCGACGCCGACGAGAAGGTCATCCCGGACGGCAGCGTGTCGGTGACGGTGAATGCACCCGACGGCACGTTGCCTTGGTTGCGCACCCGGATCTCCCAGGTGACGACGTCGGTGGGTTGCACCGGTGAGGTGTTCACCACCACCTTGGCGAGCGCCAGGTCGTACTCGACGACGATGTCGATGTCTTCGAAGTCGTTGTCGTCTTCGTCGCCCTGGGGCTCGTCGATGGTGATGTCGTTGTGGTTGTCGACCTCGTCGTTCGGGCCATCACCGATGCCGGGACCGTCGTCGGTGCCGGTGTCGGTGTCGGGTGTCGAATCCTCGTCGGTGACCGTGTCGTCATCCGTCGAGTAGTCATCCGAGCTGTCGGTCGAGATCTCCGCCCAGTTGCGGTACTCGCGTTGGGTGCCATCAGTGATCTCCACCACCAGGGTGAGTTCCACCTGCGCACCGGGGGCCAGCGACGGCAGATCGGTCCACGTGACCACACCGGCCGAGTGCGTGCCAGCGTTGCTCGCGGACACGAACGTGAGGCCGGCGGGCAGGGTGTCGGTGACGTCGTACACGCCGGACGGCACGTTGCCCTGGTTGGCGACCGTGATGGTGTAGGTGACCTCGTCGCCATAGGCGAACGGGCCGGCCTCCACCGTCTTGATCAGTGCCAGGTCGTATTGCACGTTGATGTCGACGACGGCATCGTCGTTGTCGTCCTCGTCGCCCACCGGCAGACCGTCGGTGGAGATCAGGCTCAGCTCGTCAATACCGACGTAGTCGTCGTTCGGGAGGGTCTGGTCGGCACCGGTGTCCGTGTCGGGTGTCGAATCCTTGTCTTCCACGTCGCGACCCGGCAGGTCGTAGAAGTCGGCCGAGTCGGCCGAGATCTCCGCCCAGTTTCGGAACGGCCGCTGCGTGGGGTCGCTGATGCTGGTGGTGACCGTGAGGTCGACGTAGGCGCCGGGGGCCAGCGACGGAAGGTCGGCCCAGGTGACCACACCGGCGGCATGGGTGCCACCGTTGCTGGCCGACACGAACGTCATGCCCGTCGGCAGGGTGTCGGTGACGTCGAACGACCCCGACGGCACGTTGCCCTGGTTCTGCACCCGGATGGTCCACACCACCTGATCGGTGGGGTTCACCACAGCCTGCGAGGTGACCTTGGCGAGGGCCAGGTCGTACACCACCTGCACATCGACCGAGGCGTCGTCGTTGTCGTCCTCGTCACCATTGACCGTGTCGATGATGAGATCGTTCAGGTCGATGATGCTCACGTAGTCGTCGTCGGGCAGCGTGCTGTCCTTGCCGATGGTGGTGTTGGGCGTGGAGTCGTCGTCGGTGGTGTCGTAGTCCTCCGACGAGTCGGTCGTGATCTCCGCCCAGTTGCGGAACGGTGCGGCGTTCACGTCGGTGATCGTGGTCGTGTACGTGAACTCGGCGGTCGCCCCGGGGGCAAGGTTGCTGACCGTCCAGGTGACCACCCCGGCGTTGTGCGAGCACGACGCGCCACCCGTGCAGGTGCCGTAGGCGAGCCCGGTGGGAATGTTGTCCTGCACCGTGAATTCGTTGGAGTTCACGTTGCCCTGGTTCATCACCCGGACGCGCCAGGTGATCGTGTCGCCCGGCTGCACCGGCGACGAATTGTCGACCACCTTCACGAGCGCGAGGTCGTACTCGACGTCGCCGCCGACTTCCTCGTAGTCGTTGTCGTCCTCGTCACCCTGCGGGGTGTCGAGCGTGATGTCGTTGTGGTTGACCACGTCGTCGTTTGGTGGGGTGCCTGTACCGGCGCCACTGTCGGACCCGGTGTTGCTGTCCGGCGTGGAGTCTTCGTCCTCCACGTCGAGACCCGTGAGGTCGTAGCCGTCGGCGCCATCGGCGGAGATCTCCGCCCAGTTGCGGAACGGCTTCAACGTCATGTCGTCGGCCTGCGTGGTGAGGGTGAACGTGGCCTCCGCCCCCGGCGCCAGGCTCGCCTGGTTCGCCCAGGTGACGATGCCCGCGGCGTGCGAACCAGTCGGCGACGACGACACGTAGCTCATCCCGCCCGGGATGGTGTCGGTGACCGTGTAGGCACCCGAGTTGACGTTGCCCTGGTTGCGCACCGTGATGGTCCAGATGACCTGGCCACCCTGCACCACCGTCGAGGTGTTCACCGTCTTGATGAGCGCCAGGTCGTACTGCACGGCACCCGACACGATCGCGTCGTCGTGATCGTCTTCGTCGCTGGCCGGCAGGCCATCGGTGGCGATCACTCCAAGATCGGTGATGCCCACGTACGTGTCGTTAGCGCCACCGTTGTCGGTGGCGGTCATCGCCGGGCCGTAGGCAGTGTCGGAACCGGTGGTGGTGTCGGGCGTCGAGTCCTTGTCCTCCACGTCGCGCACGTTGGGAATGTCGTAGCCATCGGCACCATCGGCCGAGATCTCGGCCCAGTTGCGGAACGGCTGCAGGTTCATGTCGGTCACCTCGGTGACCAAGGTGATGTCGGCGAACGCACCGGGAGCCAGGGTCGGCATCGTGTACGTCACCACACCCGAGCTGTCGGCGCAGCTGGTTGCCCCGCTGCACGACACGAACTCCATCCCGGCGGGGATGGTGTCGGTCACCGTGTACACACCCGACGGCACGTTGCCCTGGTTCTGCACACGGATCGTCCAGGTGACGTTGGCGCCCACGGCGACGTTCGACGCCGAGGTGACCTTGGCCAGGGCCAGGTCGTACACCACCACGACATCGACGTCTTCGTAGTCGTTGTCGTCTTCGTCGATCTCGTTGTTCGGCAGCGGCGTCTCGGCGTCACTGTCGAAGTTCGGATCGTTGTGGTTGATGATCTGATCGTTGGGGCCGACGCCGCTGCCACCGTCAGGGTCGGAGCCCGTGTTGGTGTCGGGCATCGAGTCGTCGTCGTCGCCGCTATCGGAGGAGATCTCTGCCCAGTTGCGATACGGCGCCTTCATCACGTCGTCGACCGAGGTGACCAGCGTGACGGTGATCGAGTCACCGGGCTCGAGCCCGGTGAGGTTCCACGTGACCACCCCGGCAGCGTGCGAGCCGCCGTCGGTGGCGGAGACGAAGCCGAGACCGCCCGGAAGCGTGTCGGTGACCGTGAAGTCGCCCGAGGGTGTGCCGCCTTGGTTGTAGACCGTGATGTTCCAGGTGACGTTGGCACCCGGCTGCACCGGCGACGGCGTGGCACGCGTCTTGATGAGGGCCAGGTCGTAACCCGTCGGGCGGAACCCGAAGTCGACCGTGAGGTCGGAGTTGTTGTCGGGAAGCGCGATGGTTGCCGTGTTGGCCTCCGACTCGGCGGTGACTGCGTCGTTGGTGTCGACCTCGCCCCCGGGCGCCGCGGCTGGTGCCACACTGACGACCGCAGACACCGATGCATAGCCGAGGAGCGGATCCCCGTTGTCGTCGTTGTCGATCACGCCGCCGGCCGAGCCGGTGGACGAGGCGAGGCCGGCAAGCTCCGACTGGCCACCGGGGATGGCCACGAAGTAGCTGGTCGACGGCTGGGCGAGGAACCAGTAGTTGCCGTCGGCGTCGGTGGTGGTGGATGCGGCCAGCGTGTCGCCAGCGCCCGGCTCGAACACACCATCACCATCGTCGAGCCACAACTGCACATCGACGCTCGCGATGGGCGCCTCACCCACGTTGTAGACACCGTTGTCGAACTGCGCGCCCGGGCCGTTGTCGAGCCACACCTGGTTACCGATGCGCACCGTCACGAAGCCGAAGTCGACCGAGTAGTTCGACTGGTTGTCGGCGAACGCATCGTTGTCGTCGTCGGTGGCGTCGTTGCTGCGCAACGTCTCGTTCGTGGGCTCGATGAGGCCGGGCCCGAGCGTGACGACGCCGGAGGTGACACCAGCGACGTTGACGATGGTGCCGTTGTCGTTGTTGTCGCCGTTGTTGTTCGGGTTCGCTTCCTCGCCGTTCGACGACGACACGAACGGGGCGAGCACGGCCTGACCGGCCGGGATACGTACCGAGTAGTCACCCGCCGGCAGGTCGGTGAAGGAGTACTTGCCACCGCCTGATGTGGTGGTGGTATCGATGACGGCACCACCGCTGTCGAGCAGTTGCACGGTGACACCGTCGATACCGGGCTCACCGGTCTCGGCAACACCGTCGTTGTCCCAGTCGATCCACACCAGGTTGCCCAGGCGGTACACGGTGTCGAGCACGAAGCCGAAGTCGACGGTGAGGTTGGAGGCGTTGTCGGCCACGGTGGTGCCGGTGACGTTGTTGGCCTCCGTGTCGGCGGCGGTGGTGTCGTTGGTGTCGAGTTCGCCGGTGGGCGCACTGCCCGAGGTGACCGACGCAGGGCCCGACACAGCGACGTAGCCGGTGGTTGGGGCACCGTGATCGTCGTTGTCGCCAGCGATGGTGATGTCGAGGCTCTGACCCGTCGACGACACGTAGCCCGCGAGTGGTGTCTGGCCTTCCGGGATGGCCACGAAGTAGGTGGTGGTCGGGCTGACCAGGAACGAGTAGTTGCCATCGGCATCGGTGATGGCGGTGTTGGCCAACGTGTCGCCGGCACCCGGCTCGAACACGCCATCACCGTCGTCCTGCCACAACTGCACCGTGGCGCCCTCCACCGGCAGTTCGTCGGTGTCGTACACGCCGTTGTCGCGGTTGGCGCCGGCACCCGTATCAAACCACAACTGGTTGCCGAGACGCACCAGGTTGAACGGCACGATCACACCCACCTTGCGGGGGGCGGCGGCCGGCAGGAATGCCGTGCTCTGGTCGGCATTGAGGCGGAACACCTGATGGCCCACCGAGTTCCACGCCACGCTGAGATCGAGCGGAGTCTGTGTGCTGGTGGGCGCGGTCGGCGGGGCCTGCATGGGAGCCCTCATGATGATCTCGTCGGCGGGCTGCCAGGCTGCGCCGTCGTCGAAGAACATGCGGATGCGGAACGACTTCACCGCACCCCAACCGGGGCCGGAACTGATCTGCGCGGCCGAGTACCACGTGTCGTCGCAACCGACCTGCCACACCACACCGGGGGTGGGCTCCGACATCTCGGGGCGGCACGGGTCGTACGAGAGGTTGTACTCGATCACCGGGTTGGCCCCGGTGGGTAGTGCGCTCTCGATGCCGATCGGGCCGGTCATCACCGGCGTCCAGTCGGTGTTGCGGGGGCTGTTGACCAACGCCTCGTTGACGCCGACGTCGCCCACGTGGGGAAGGATGTCGTACACCGTGTAGTCGGTGAGTGTGATGTTGCCGCTGTTCACCATCCGGAAGCGGTACTGGAACGGGGCGTTGGGGCTGAGGGTGGCGACGCAGGGGAACCGGGTGAAGCCGTCCCAGTCGGGGCATGAGGCATCAGGCAGGCCGGTGGCCTCAGCGACGTTCACGTCGAGGTTGCCCTTCACCCACTTGTAGATGTCGGCGATCGACGCCTCACGCACCTGCACGCTGTCGGTGTTGGTGCAGATGATCTCGGCGAAGTCGCCATCACCGTCGACATCGTTCACGTCGGGGCCACTGGTGATGCCGTACGCGTTGGTGACGCACCGTGTCTCGATGTCGTCGGTGTCGACGTGGGCGCGGTTGGTGTAGTTGGCAACCGCGGTGCCTTCCTTCACCCGCACCTTGAAGAACACCACGTAGACGCCACCTGCGATGAAGGAGTTACCCACGCCGGGCGCCGGCAGATCGTTCCACTGCAACAACGTGGTGCCTGGCACCGGCTGGATGACCGTGCTGATGGTGGGTTGAGGCGCGGGAATGGTGGCCAGTGACGGATCGCTGCAGCCAAAGAGGCCGTTGCCCACCGCCGAGTCGGGCGTGGGTGAGCCGACATAGCGCTTGTAGCAGAGCGTCTCGACGAACTCGAACTGCGGGGGAAGCTGGTCGGTGAGGTTCACCGTGGTGGGCAGCGACGGCCCGCCCACGTTGAAGTTGATGCCGAAGGTGAACTCGTCGCCCGGCTTCACGCTCGTGAGGCCAGCGTCGGGGAAGATGTGCCCCTTGTAGACGAACAGCGTCACGTAGGGCTCTTCCACGGTGGTGGTGACGCACGACTGGCCTGGCGCCGTGGGCAGGTTGTCGGCGGTGAACGTCGCACAGTTCTGGTACGTGATGTCGGCAGCGGCGTCGGCGGGAACGGTGCCGCGCACATAGATGTCGAAGTTGTGGCCCGGACTCAGCCCAGCATCGGTGAAGCGAATGCGCGTCGCGCCGGCCGGTATGGGCTGGGTGCTCCAGGTGTCGCCCGCGTTGTAGGTGAACCACGGGTTCCACGTTCCGTCGAAGTACTCGAACACGATCGGGGCACCGCTGTCGGGCGTGATCGGGTTGCCGGTGTTGAACTGCCGCCACAGCTCCAGGTTGGTGAGACCGGTCGGCAGCACGTCGGTGATGGTGGCGTTGACCAGCGTGTTGTTGCCCGTGTTGGCGGCGTAGAGACGCCACGTGACGGTGGCACCCGGAGTGGTCGACGCCGGACCGCTCTTGAAGAAGTTCACCGCGGGTGCGGGCGCGGCGAACGTGATGGGCTCGCAGTCGTTGAGCACGCCGCTGCTGGCATCGGCATAGTTGACGTTGAAGGTGACGCAGTTGTTGACCGTCTCGCCCGGGTCGAAGGTGCTGCCGGTGGGGAAGTTGAGTTCAACGTTGATGGTGGTGAACGACGTGCAGTTGGTGCCGTTGGGACCCGAACAGTTCTGCGCACCCGAGGCAGACAGCGCTCCGATGTTCCATGTGATGGTGTGGTTCACCGCATCGACCACACCCGCTGGGTTGGTGCTCACCACGGTGGCACCTGCCGGGTACGTGTCGACCAGCACACCGTTGGCGATGTCGACGTTGCCGTAGATGGTGGGCACCTTGAAGTAGATGCGGTACCAGACGTTCTCACCCACGGCGGGGTTGCCGGTGGGGGTCTGCTTCACCTTCTCGGTACTCCACTGCGGCGTGGCCTGTGGGGTGGTGATGGTGACGATCTCCGACTGGTTGGTGGGCCCGTCGGTGGTGGTGATGGTGGCCTGGTTGGGGATGACGCCCGACGCGGTGGACTTCACCCGGGCGACGATGACGAACTCAAGCGTGTTGCCGTCGGGCCACGGGGTACCACCGTTGCCGATGGTGATGGTGACCGTGCCGCCGGTCTGGCTGACATTCAGGGGGAGCGCCGTCGTGGGGAGCACCGTGTTGGAATACTCCAGCCGAGGGTCGAGCACGTCGGTGATGGTGCCGATGCCGCAGTCGGTCTCGTTGCTGCTGCACGACGCAGTGATGCGGTACCGCACCAACGCACCCGTCTCGAACGTGTCGGGCGCAGTGAACCCGCCGCCCTGGGTGGCGTCGAGCTCCTTGGTGATGGTGCCCACACCGGCGGCCTCCGCCACGGGTGCGACAGGCAGCACCAGGCTGCCGCCCACGAGGCCAACCACCCCTGCCAGGCCAACGAGGGCGCGCCGACCGCGACGCGCCAGGGAAATCAATGAGGTCTGCACGTGTACAACTCCCGCTCTGAGTGTCTTCTCGCCGTGTGAGACCCGCAGTGTTGATCGGCCATGACGCCAGGCCGACCGGCCCGCGTCACGTAACGCTGATCTTGCGTCACTTCCGCGTCGTCAACGATGTTCTGCGTCGTTGGCGAGCCGTCTTACGCCAGTTCAAGTACGCAGGCGCCGAGCTCATGCAGCCGTGTGGCTGCTGCCTCGTGCAGCGCCGCGGCGCTGGGATCGCCGGCCACCTCGGCCATGAGCGCCAACCACGACTCGGCTGGCCCCAGGTGGATCGCCGGCAGGAGGCACAGGTCGAGTCCTGCGGCGTCCATGTTGAGCCGTAGCAGCGATGCGGCCGCCGCAGGATCGCCGAGCCCAAGGGCCACCAGAGCCGCGACCGGGAGACGTGACACCATCAGCACCGAGGGAGTGGCGTCGAGCAGCGGGGTGTCGAGCAACGCCAGTTGGCGGCGCGCCTCGGCGGGGTCACCCTGCGCTACCGCCCGGGCGGCTTCGAAGAGGGCCACGTCGACCGGGTTCGACACGTCCCAGCGTCGGGGATCGCCGACCAGTTCGTGAGCAGGGATGGTCGCCCAGGTCGGAGTGGCGAGCAACTGCAGGTGCACCTCCAGCACCCGGGTGGCCAGATTGGCCACGGGCGCGGACTCCTCGAGGTGCGACGCCACGAGCCGTTCGAGTGGTGCTCGATCTGCTGCCAAGATCCCGCGGCTGACGGCCGTCAGCAACGAGGGCAGCATGGTCCACAGCCCACCCTCCAAGCCGAGCATCTCAAGCTCGGTGACA
>DMQJ01000489.1:0-642 GCA_003455715.1 Acidimicrobiaceae bacterium
ACGGTGCACCCCCGCCGGGCCGCACCGGCCGTTCGGCGGAGCGCTGCTGACCAGCGGCGACGTCCTCGACCCCGACGCCGCAGCAGATACCCCGATCGACTGAGGCCGGTCACCGACGTTTGGTCGGCCCTCGCTGGCCGAGTGCTCGCACGATGCGCCGGATCCCAACGACGAAACCGAGGAGTAGCAACCCTCCGAACACCACGACGTAGATCACCACGCCACCCGTGGCGCCCGACTCGCACGCTTCCACCTCCGAGCTGATTCGGTCGCCACAGAAGCCGCGGCCCAGCAGCATGAGGCCGAACCCGTAGAGCACGAATGGGATCGCCAGCACACACGACAGCAGGATCAGCACCCCCGACAAAAGTGACGGTCGGTCGGCCGTCATGGGCGACTGCGGTGCCCGCGGGGAAGCGGTCTGCACTTTCGGACGCGGGCCAGCCGTCTCTGTCGGGCCACCCTCCGATGGGTCCGCGGCGGCAAACGACGCCACCAAGCCCGCACGCAGGGCCGCCGCCTGCCGGGTGCTCACTGTCTGGCCATCCACGAGCCTGCATGCCGAGGCGGTGTGGTCGTCGACGTGGGCCCACGAAGACGGCGCGGCCGAGGCCGAGTTCGACTCGACGATCACCATGCGGG
>DMQJ01000489.1:851-1214 GCA_003455715.1 Acidimicrobiaceae bacterium
GGGGTCGATGAAGAACGGCATGTCGACGCTCCTCGGCCATCGGTTGCTCAACCGGAGAGCCAACCCGAGCGTCGCGCTGCACCCCATGCCGCGTCAGGGCCAATGGTCACGCGAGGGCGGGAGAGGAGCGTGAGGGGCAGAAAAAGCAACAAACCCCCTGGTGAGGGGGTTCGCTGTGGTCGAGACCGGCGTCGATCCGGTGACCCTACGCTTTTCAGGCGTATGCTCTGCCGACTGAGCTACTCGACCGTGCTGACAGCGCCTCCGCGTGGGGCGACCGTGACAAGCACGGGCCACACGAGGCGGCACTACCACCGTTCGGGTGTGTACCCGAGCGGTCCCGACGGGACTCGAACCCGCGAC
>DMQJ01000489.1:1417-6520 GCA_003455715.1 Acidimicrobiaceae bacterium
CCGACGGGACTCGAACCCGCGACCTCCGGCTTGACAGGCCGGCGTGAACTCCAACTTCACCACGGGACCAGGCTGATGACCAGCTGGTCGTATTTGCACCCCCAACGGGATTCGAACCCGTGCCGCCACCTTGAAAGGGTGGTGTCCTAGGCCACTAGACGATGGGGGCTAGGTCTTCTCCGGTTGAGAGCGCCAGAACACTATCAGCCCTCCTGCCATGTTCCACCAGCGGATTCTGCGAGCCTCACGCGAGTACCGTCCATCGGCGTGCGCCTCGACGTTCAGCCCACCACCGACCCCGCCCACTACGCCTACACCCACCGGCTGCGGGTGCGCTTCGCGGAGACCGACGCGATGGGCATCGTGCACCACAGTCGGTACCTCCCGTACCTGGAAGAGGCACGCGTGGAGTACCTGCGGGCGCTCGGCCATCCCTACGCCGAACTGCGAAAGGACGGCATCGACTATGCCGTGCTCGAGGCCTACGTGCAGTACCGCCAGCCGCTGAAGTTCGACGACGAGGTGAACGTGCATCTCCGGCTGGCCGTGGCCACCCGGGCCACCTTCCAGATGGCGTATCTGCTCACCGTCGACGGCCAACCCCGCGCCACCGCGGTGACGGTGCACGGGTGTGTGAACCCGGAGGGCCGTCCAGTGCGCATGCCCTCTTGGCTGGCCGACCTGCAGATGCCTTGATTTCCCACATTTCGACGATCGATCGCTGATCGCAACACAGCTTTCACCTTCGATGGTTACGGTGCCGCAGATGATCGGCCTCGTCACCGACTCCGGGGCACACCTTCCCGACGGCATCACTGGGGTGGTGCCGGTGGAGGTCGTGCCGCTCACGGTCACCATCGACGACGTCGACTACCTCGACGGGCACACGCTCGACCCCGATCGATTCCACGCCGCCAGGGCAACGGGCCTCCACGACATCGTGGTCAGTGCCCCCAGCCCCGGCCAGTTCGCCGTCGCGTACGAGCAACTGCTGGAGGCCGGTTGCACCGAGGTGGTCTCAATTCACTCGGTGTCGGCACCGGCGGGCACCGTGCAAGCGGCTCGCCGGGGCGGGCACAGCGTTCCTGTAACGGTGCACGTTCTGGAGGTCGGCACCACCGGCTTCGGCGTCGCCTGTTGTGTGCGCAGCGCGGCGTTGGCAATCGCGTCAGGGGCCGGACTGGATCGCATCACCGCCGAGGTGAACACCGTTGCCGCCGACGTCGCCGCGGTGTTCGTGGAAGCCGGATGGCACCACGCCGAGCGGCCACTGGTCACCGTGTACAACGGGTCGGTCGAGGTGGTCGAGCGGCTCGACACCGCCGCCGACGCCATCAACGCCATCGCTGCCTATGCCGTTGGGCTCAGCGCCCGCGGCAGCCTCTGCGTCGGCATCGGTTACACCGACAACGACAGCGCGGTCCTTGCCGACGCTCTTGACGCCGCATTGTCGGAGGTGGCCAGCGTGCACACGGTGATGCGGTACCGCATCGGCGCCGGTCACGGCATCCACACGTGCCCGGGCACCGCCGGCTGCTTCGTGTTGCCACACGCCTGACCGACGACCGCACGCCCGACCAACGTCAGCTCGACGCGGCGGCCACCACGTGCTCCATCAGCCAACTGAGGAACTGATAGAGGTGGTGCTCGCCCACCATCGGGTCGTCGTCGCGAATGCGGTTCGGGTCGTGCTCTTCCGACACATCGAGCAGCGTGCCGAGCACCAGGCGCACTCCGTTGAGTGCCTGCATGAACCCCATCAACTCACCCTCGCTCATCGGCCGCGCTGAGGTGAGTGCTTCCTCCACCGCACCGATGGCGGTGAGCCGCGACGCCACCAGTTCCTCACGCATGAACCGCTGGTAGTCGGCCTCCGCCTCGGCATGCTCGTCGGCGAGGTAGGCAGGCGGGAACAGTCGGCGAACCAGGTGGGCCGTCGACGGGTCGTCGGCCAGCAGCAGCGCCCGCAACTCCGCCAGCAAACGAACGAGGAGCGCGATCTCTTCCTCGTCGAGGTTGACGACGTAGCCCTCGGCAGTGCGTTCGATGATGTCCGGGGGGTTCTTGCGTCGGCGGGCCATGAGCGATTCGTGAGGGTTGGAGTGATCAGGCGGGTTCGATCCGGCCGGCAGCCGTGGCGGCATCGAGTCGAGCCAGCAGTTCGACCCATAGGGAGGGGATGGCGGGCTGTACGTGCTTGCCATTGCGGGCGATGACCTTGTCGCGAGTGATGCCATGCTCTCGCCACGCCGAGCCGCCCTCGGTGATGTTGAGCAGCATCGGCGCCGAACGATCCACCGCCATCACGAACCGGGCCTCGGGAGTGTCGCCTCGCTCGTACTCGTCCCACAGTTCGCGGAACTCGGCACCCACCTGCGGCGGCAGCAGGCCGAACAGGCGGTCGGCGGCGCGGTTCTCGGCTTCCACCTTCGCCGCGGCCACCTCGGGGTCCATCTGCGCGTAGGCGAATGTGTCGCCCGCATCGATCTCGACGATGTCGTGCACGAGCGCCATCCGCACTGCCCGGCCCAGGTCGATGGGTTCGGTGGCGAAGGGGGCCAGCACCATGGCGGCAATGCCGAGGTGCCAACTGTGCTCGGCCGTGTTCTCGCGGCGCGACCCGTCGGCCAGCCAGTTGCGACGCTCCACGCTCTTCAACCGGTCGGCCTCCAGCAAGAAGGCAAGGGTGGCGCGCATCGCGTCCGCGGACTCGTTGACGGCGTCTGGCATGACGTGCACCGTACCCGCGGCGTCTGCGCGGTGCGCTTCGTTTCGGTGCGGTTACCCGCGGGTAGCTAGCGTGGCGGCATGAGCGAGATCAAGAAGGTCGGCATCCTCGGTTCGGGCATCATGGGCTCCGGCCTGGCAGAAGTGGCTGCCAAGGCGGGCTACGAGGTGGTGTTGCGGTCGCGGTCGAAGACCGCGGCGGAAGCCACCATGGCCAGCATCGACAAGGGCTTCGCCAAGGCCATCGAGAAGGGCCGGGCCACCGAGGACGAGCGTCAGGCCACGATGGCCCGCATCAGCGCCACCGACCACCTCGGAGCACTGGCCGACTGCGACCTGGTCATCGAGAGCGTCGTGGAAGACCTCGCGGTGAAGAAGGCGCTGTTCGAAGAGCTCGAGCAGATCATCAAGCCCGAGGGCATCCTCGCCACGAACACCAGCACCCTGCCGGTGGTGGAGATGGCCATGGTCACCCAGCGCCCCGACAAGGTGTGCGGCATCCACTTCTTCAACCCCGCCCCGATGATGAAGCTGGTGGAAGTGGTTCGCCCCATCACCGCCAGCGACGACACCATCGCTGCTGCCATGGCGTTCGCCACCGCCTGCGGTAAGGACGCCGTCGAGGTGAAGGATCGCGCTGGCTTCATCGTCAACGCGCTGCTCTTCCCGTACCTCAACAACGCGGTGCGCATGTGGGAGCAGGGCACGGCGGCGATGGCCGATATCGACACGGCCATGAAGGGCGGCTGCAACTTCCCGATGGGCCCGTTCGCCCTGCTCGACCTCGTCGGTCTCGACACGTCGCTCGCCATCCTCGACGCGCTGTACGACGAGTTCCGCGACCCCAACTACGCGGCCGTACCCACCCTGCGCCGCATGGTGGCCGCCGGCCAGTTGGGCCGCAAGAGCAAGCGCGGCTTCTACACCTACTGAGGGTGCACTGCGGGCGGACGGACCGCTCGAGCTGACACCACGTCACTGGTCTGACACCATGCCGGTATGAGCGGGCCGTTCAGTCGAGTACCGGAAGAGCCTGCCCCCACGCGCTGGCGCCTGCCGTCACCGAACGAAGCCGACCGTCACGGGCTGGTGGGTGTGGGTGCCGACCTCGAGCCAGGCACCCTGCTCGACGCCTACCGCTCCGGCCTGTTCCCAATGCCGATGCGCAAGCGCTTGATCGGATGGTGGTCGCCCGACCCGCGCGGCATTCTGCCACTCGATGGGCTGAAGGTGTCGCGGTCGCTGCGGCGTAGTTGCACGCGCTTCGAGGTGCGGTTCGACACCGCATTCGAGGCGGTGATGCGGGCCTGTGCCGACCCGAGCCGACCACACGGCTGGATCAACGAGGAGTTCATCACCGCCTACACCCGCCTGCACCGCATGGGGTGGGCGCATAGCGTGGAGACCTGGCTCGACGGCGAGTTGGTGGGCGGGCTGTACGGGGTGCGAATTCGCCGCTTCTTCGCCGGTGAGAGCATGTTCCACACCGCCACCGACGCATCGAAGGTGGCGTTGGTGGCGTTGGTGCAGGAGATGCGCAGCGCCGGCATGGAGTTGCTCGACGTGCAGTGGCGCACCGACCATCTGGCAACGCTGGGCGTGGTCGACATCGACCGTCTCGACTACCTGCGGCGGCTGCAACGAGCGGTGGCCTGAGCGCCGGGCACCCGCTCTGCCCGGCGCTCGTGGCGCTGGCCCGCTCGATGGTTGCCCGCTCGGCCCCATCATGCGATGCGGGGAAGGTATCGACTCGCTGCGTTGGCAACTTGAGAGATTCGAGACGGTCGGCGCACCAGCGTGTCATCCGTCGAGTTGGGTGGCAAAACGGTGTGGCGCGCGACCACACTTGCACCTATGAGCGAGCCCCGTGAGCCCCGTGAGCCCCGCAAGCGCGACGAACCGTGGCTGATGCGCACCTATTCCGGCCATTCGTCGGCCGCGGCCTCCAACGAGCTGTACCGCACCAACCTGGCCAAGGGGCAGACCGGGCTGTCGATTGCATTCGACCTGCCGACGCAGACGGGTTACGACCCCGACCACGTACTCGCCCGCGGTGAGGTGGGCAAGGTGGGTGTGCCCGTGTGCCACCTGGGCCACATGCGCACGCTGCTCGACCAGATCCCGCCCGGGCAGATGAACACGTCGATGACCATCAACGCCACTGCGGCGTGGCTGCTGGCGCTGTACGTGGCCAACGCCGAAGAGCAGGGTGTGCCGTCCACTGCGCTGCGCGGCACCACGCAGAACGACATCGTGAAGGAGTACCTCTCCCGCGGCACGTACATCTTCCCGCCTGAGCCGAGCAAGCGGCTCATCGTCGACATGGTGGCGTGGTGCGCGCAGCATGCACCGAAGTGGAACCCGATGAACGTCTGC
>DMQJ01000269.1:0-10147 GCA_003455715.1 Acidimicrobiaceae bacterium
TGGAGTTCAGAGGTATGCTCTTCCGATCTGGCGGCGTACGCTCGGGGTATGCACGACGACTCGGGGTTGGTAGAGCGGCGCATCCGGCGAGAGTTGATGGAACACGTCATGCCGGCGATGTATCGGGCTTCGTTGCCGATGGACGTTCGTGCGTGGGAAGCCCCCGGCGAACCCGTTCCGTACGTGGAGGCCGTCGAGGCGCTTCGTCAGTCGGGCCAGCCGTTCCCTATCGGCCAGCACTACGGCCGGCCGTGGGGCACCACGTGGTTCCGCCTCGCGGGGGAGGTACCCAGCGGCTGGGCTGAGATTCCCGGCACGTCGCTGGAGGCTGTCGTCGATCTCGGCTTTCACCCCGATGCGGCCGGCTTCCAGAGTGAGGGCCTGGTGTGGGAGGCCGGTGCCGACGGCCGGGGGCTTCCCGTCCAAGGCATCCACCCGCGGCGCACGGCTGTGCCGTTGACCGCGGTGCCGGGCGAGCACGTGGAGTTGGTGGTGGAGGCAGCCTCCAACCCGGCCTTCCCCATGCGCCGCATGTCCGCACTGGGCAACCTCGGTTCGTTGCGCACTGCCGGCGACCGCCCCCTCTACCGCCTTCGTCAGGCCAGCCTGAGCCTGCGCGACGACCAGGTGTTCCACCTCCTGCTCGATGTGGAGGTGCTGCTGGGTGTGGTGGCGGCGCTACCCGCCACCGACAAGCGACGCCAGCGGTTGCTGCGCGACCTGCAGCGCGCGTTCGACCTCCTCGACCTCCGCCGAGTTGGCGCCACCGCGGCCGCGGCGCGGGAGGCGCTTGTGCCTGCACTGTCGCTCCATGCTCGCGACGGAGCACATCATGTGATTGCCGTCGGCCACGCACACATCGACTCGGCGTGGCTGTGGCCGGTGCGCGAAACAGTGCGCAAGTGTGCCCGCACGTTCGCCAGCGCCACCCGCATGATGGACACCTACCCGGAGTACCGCTTCGTGTGCTCGCAGGCGGCGCAGTACGAGTGGATGGAGCAGCAGTATCCCGCGTTGTTCGAGCGCATCCGCGAACGGGTGGCGACGGGGCAGTGGCAGCCGGTGGGTGCGATGTGGGTGGAGACCGACGCCAACCTGCCGAGCGGTGAGAGCATCGTGCGCCAACTGGTGCACGGCCAGCGCTACTTCGAGTCGCGGTTTGGTGCGCGGTGCCGCGAGGTGTGGATTCCCGACGTGTTCGGCTACCCGGCTTCGCTGCCGCAGCTGTTCGCGGCGGCCGGGTGCGATCGCTTCGTCACCCAGAAGCTCAGCTGGAACAAACAGAACCGGTTCCCCCACAGCACCTTCCAATGGCGTGGCCTCGACGGCACCGACGTGCTCACCCACTTCCCACCGGTCGATACGTACAACGCCACCATCGTCGGTGAAGAGTTGGTGTTCAGCGAGCGCAACTTCAAAGAACACGGCTGGAGCGACTGGTCGCTCATGCCGTACGGGCACGGCAACGGAGGTGGTGGCCCGACGCGGGAGATGATCGAACGCGCGCGCCGCTTCGCCGACCTCGACGGTGTGCCGCGTCTCACGCCGGGCACCACCGACGAGTTCTTCGATCACGTGGAGGCCGAGGTGGCCGGGGGCGCGCCGGTGCCCGTGTGGGACGGCGAGCTGTACTTCGAGATGCACCGCGGCACGCTCACCAGCCAGGCGCGCACGAAGGTGGGCAACCGCCGCTGCGAGCGGCTGCTGCGCGAGGCCGAGCTGTGGTGGGCGTCGACGCCCGACGGTGTGCCGCCGCACGTGGTGGCAGAGCTCGACCGGTTGTGGAAGGACGTGCTGCTGCAACAGTTCCACGACATCATCCCCGGCTCCTCCATCACCTGGGTGTACGAAGACGCGGAGCGGGAACATGAGCGCATCGCGGCCCGGCTGGAGGCGCTCATCGCCGACGCTCTGGCCCGCATCGCGCCTGCTGGTTCGATCGCCAACCCGTCGCACTTCGAGCGCGCTGAAGTTGTTGCAAATGCAACAGGTGCACCGGTCGCCGTGCGGGTTCCGGGGTTCAGTGTGGGTGCGCCCACTGCCATCGACCTCGACGACCATGTGGCCGTCACCGAGCACTCGTTCACCAACTCGCACCTGTCGGTGAGCTGGAATCTCGACGGCGACATCACCTCCATCATCGATGTTCGTCAGGGCCGAGAGCTGCTGCCGCTCGGCCGAGTGGTGTCGGTGGAGCTCGCTCCCGATCACCCCGTGGAGTACGACGCATGGGACGTCGAGGCGTGGACGCGAGGCCTCGGTCGCCCCGTTGGCGGGGTCACCTCCGTGCAGGTGGTGGAGGCCGGCCCATTGCGCGCGACCTTGCAGGTCAACCGGGCATTCGGCCGTTCGGCTGCCACCCAGCGCATCACCCTGCGCGCTGGCTCACCGCGCCTCGACATCGAGTTCGACATCGACTGGCAGGAGGACGAATCGCTGCTGTCGCTGCATGTTCCGCTCGAGGTGCATGCCCGCGACGCGGCCTGTGGCATCCAGTTCGGGCACGTGATGCGCCCCACCCACCAGAGCACGTCGTGGGACGCCGCCAAGTTCGAAGTGTGCGCCCACCGCTGGGTGGATCTCACTGAGGCGGGTTGGGGCGTGGCAGTGCTCGACGACGGCCGCTACGGCCACTCGGTGCAGGAGCCCGATGGTGGCGGCGTGCGCGTGAGCCTCTTGCGTGCCGCCAAGTACCCCGACCCCGAGCAAGACCACGGTCGCCACCGGTGCACCATCAGCGTTCTGCCGCATGGTCCCGGTCTGGAGGCCGTCGTGCGCGAGGCGGAGTGCCTCAACGTGCCGTTGCGGTGGGTGTCGGGCGACGACGGCACGATTGCGACTCCGTCTGCGTCGCCGGTCGTGTCGATCGACGGTGAGGGCATTGAGGTGAGCGCGGTGAAGGTGGCCGACGACGGCAGCGGCGACCTCGTGGTGCGGTTGGCCGAAGTGTGCGGCGCCCGGCGTACCGTCACCGTGCGTACCCCGTGGCGCATCACCGTCGCCTCGCTGTGCAACCTGTTGGAAGAGCCACACATGCCCTTCGAAGTGAGTGACGGCATCGTCGTGCACACCCTGCGCCCGTTCGAGGTAGCCACCCTGCGTCTCCGCGCCTGAGCCGCACAGCCGACCTGCGGCGAGTACGGTCGACCCATGCTGCCGAGCGACGACCCAGCGCTACGGGTGCTCACCGACGCCGTGCAGCGTGGCGATGTCGAAGTGGTCAGGGCACTCGTCGCACAGCGGCCCGAGTTGGCCACCGATCGTCACGGCGACGCGAGTGAGTCGCGGACCGCACTCCACCTCGCCACTGACTGGCCCGGCCACTTTCCGCGAGTCGCCGAGAGCATCGCCGTGCTGGTTGCTGCTGGCGCGCCGGTCGACGGCCGATACGCCGGCCCACACGAAGAGACGCCGCTGCATTGGGCAGCGAGCTCCGACGACGTTGCGGCCATCGATGCACTCCTCGCAGCGGGTGCTGACATCGAGGCGACCGGAGCGGTGCTCACTGGTGGTACCCCGCTGGCCGACGCCGTGGTGTTCGCACAATGGAACGCCGCTCGAAGGCTCGTGCAGTGTGGTGCGGCAATGACCGTGTGGCAGGCGGCTGCTCTCGGTGAGCTCGATGCCGTCTCCCGGCACCTGGCGACCGGTGCACTCAGCACACGCGACCTCGACAACGCCGCTTGGCATGGCTGCCGTGCCGGCCAACTGGACGTGGTGCAGTTGCTGGCAGCCCACGGCGCAGACATCGACTGGCTCGGGTACGACAACCTGACGTCGCGTCAGGCCGGTATGGCCTCCGGAAACGCCGCACTACACGCATGGCTGCGGGCCTCGGTCTGAGGTCGCTCGCCCGTCCGCGTCCGTCGCCGAAGGTTTGTGTCAAAACTCCAGACCCGCAGGCCCTGGTCGCGGCCTGTCACCTTTTACGTAAAACGGGGGTGTGGGTCAGGAGGGGGAGCCGGTGAGGTGGCGGAGGGCCATCGCGCCGTACACGGCGATGCCGTTCACCATCGCGTTTTCGTCGAAGACCACGCGGTTGGAGTGGTTGGGCGCAGCGGTGGCCGGGTTGCGATCGGGTGAGGTGCCGCCGAGGAACAGCATGGCGCCGGGGATGCGGTTGAGCACGTAGCTGAAGTCTTCGGCACCCATGATGGGGTTGGGCAGGCGCACCGTGCCTTGCTCGCCGACGATCTCCTTCGCTACGTCGAGCGCGAACTCGGCCGAACCCGGGTTGTTGACCGTGACGGGGTAACCGTCGCGGAACTCCACGTGCACCGACGCATCGTGGGCCGCGCCCACGCCTTCGGCCACGCGCCGGATGCCGTCGTGAATCTTCGAGCGAGTGCGTTCGCTCACCGCTCGGATGGTGCCGACGATGGAGGCGGTCTCGGGGATGATGTTGTTGGTGGTGCCCGCGGTGATCTGCCCCACGGTGACCACACCTGGGTCGAACACGTCGATGGTGCGGGTGACCATGAGCTGCAACGCCTGCACGATCTCGCAGGCGATCGGGATGGGGTCGAGTGCAAGGTGCGGCTGGCTGGCATGCCCGCCGCGACCGGTGACTGTGATGTGCATGGTGTCGGCCGAGGCCATGATGGTGTTGGCCCGCGACGCAATCCACCCAGCCGGAAGGTTGGCGGTGATGTGCAACGCATACGCACCGGTGACGGGCGACTCGCTGCCATCGCTGCGGTTGCCGACGTCGAGCAGGCCCTCCTCCAACATGAACTTGGCGCCGGCGAACCCTTCTTCGCCCGGCTGGAACATGAACAGCACGCGGCCGGGAATGTCGGCCTTGCGGGCGCTGAGCAGTTTGGCCGCGCCCACCAGCATGGCGGTGTGCGTGTCGTGGCCGCAGGCGTGCATCTGGCCCTCTGTGGCGCTCTCGAACTCCAGGTCGGTGTCTTCGTGCAGCGGCAGGGCATCCATGTCGCCGCGCAACAGCACCGTGGGGCCGGGCTTGCCGCCTTCGAGCACGGCGGCGATGCCACTCGTGGTGGAGTGCTCGGTGATCTGCAGCGGCAGGCCCTCCAACGCGCCGAGCACGTTCTCCTTGGTGATGGGCAGGTCGTTGCCGAGCTCGGGCCAGCGGTGCAGGGTGCGCCGCAGGGCAACGGTCTCGTCGAGCAGATCGCGGGCTTCCTCGCGCAACGTGGTGAGTTCCATGCGCGCATGCTAGGCACACGGGCGTGGGCAGCGCATCAGCTCGTGAACCGGCGGCGGTCGAACTGGTCGACATCGTCGACGACGACGATCGGGTGGTGGCCACCGTCTCTCGTGCCGAGATGCGAGCGGGCAGGTTGCAGCACCGGGCGGTGAGCATTGCCGTGCTCTCCAGCGACCGGCGCCTGTTGGTGCACCGCCGTGCCGACACCAAAGACCTGTGGCCGAGCATGTGGGACCTGGCCGCCGGAGGCGTGGTGGCGGCGGGCGAAACGTACGCCGACGCTGCACGGCGAGAGCTCGCCGAGGAACTGGGCATCACCGCCGACGAAGTGGAAGACCTCGGAGAGGGTCGCTTCCGCGACGAGAACGTCGCCCTCATCGGCCACGGTTACCTCACGGTGCACGACGGACCGTTCACGTTCACCGACGGGGAGATCGCCGAGGTGCGGTGGGCCACCCGCAGCGAACTCGACCACCTGCTGCGCACCGAACGCTTCGTGCCCGACAACGTGATGCTGCTGCTTCCACTGCTCGACGGCCGCCTCGCCCCGTAGGCGCTGCGTGCAGGTACCGGGCGGAGATTTTGCCGACCGAGCGATCTCACTGTGCCTCTATCGGGTGAGGCGCAGCACTGGGCAGCGCCAGAACAGGAAGCATTCCCCATGTCGGTCATGTACGGCGCCAACCCCGAGCAACTCGCCTCCCTTGGGCGCACCCTCAAGCAGCAGATCGCCAGCATCGACAGCGTGCTCAGCACGGTTACCGGTGTCCTCAACGGCACCACGTGGACCGGCCCCGCGCGCGACCAGTTCCAGGCCGACTGGGACCAGTCGTTCCGCACCGCGCTGAGCAAACTGAACCAGGCGTTCGACGCCGCCGGCAGCGACTGCATCGCCCGCAGCAACGACCTTCAGCGGGTGATGGGCGCCCGGTGACAACAACGGTGTCGCCCGGCGACGGTGTGGCATCATCGTGCTACGTTCGTGGCATGGCAAGGGTTCGGTTGAGTACAACGGTCGACGAGGCCGTGCTGGCCGAGGCCCGAGGGCTCGGGTTCGCCACCGACGCAGCGTTGGTCGATGCAGCCCTCGACGCGCTGGTGAAGGCCCGGCGTTCCGCCGAGATTGACCGCTCGTACGAGGCCTACGACCGCATCCCCCTCGACACCCCCGACGAGTGGGGCAACCCCGCTGCATTCCGCGCCGCGGTGACCCGGGGCGAGATCCCTCAGGGCGACAGAACGTGAGGCCGCAGTGGGGGGAGGTGTGGTGGTGCGACACCGTCACCGCAGGGCGGCGACCATGCGTGGTGCTCTCTCGAAATGCGGCGATCTCCCGACTCGACAAGGTGCTGGTGGTGCCTGCGACCACGACGGTGCGCGGTCTCGAGAGTGAGGTCGAACTCGACCCCGATCATGATGCGGTGCCGCGATGGTGTGTGCTGAACCTCGACACCCCGGAGGTCTTGCCCCGCTCAGCGTTTTCCGAGCGGGTCGGCAGCCTGTCGTTCGACCGCATGCAGCAGGTGTGCCGTGCGCTCGCCGCCGCGGTCGACTGCCGCTGATCGCTACCCTGGCAGCGTGCTGCTGTTGGAGTTCACCATCGAGCCGTTTCACGAGGGCAACCCTGGGCCGCACGTGCGCGCCGCCGTCGATGCCGCCGAGGCGCTGGGTGTCACGGTGGAGTTCGGGCCGTTCGGCTCGAGCTGCACGGTGCCCGAAGCCCAGGTGGCGGAGGTGAGTGGTGCGGTGGTGGCAGCGGCCTTCGCCAACGGAGCATCGCATGTGAGCCTCCACGCCGAACGCCTCAATATCGAGCGCATGGCCACTGGGGCGGGCGAGTGAACAAGCTGCCGCGTCACCCGCTGGTGCTGGCGGTGAAGCCCATCGTGGAAGCGTTGGGTGCATCGTTGGTGGCCGCCGATGAACGGGAGCCAGGCGATCTGCCACTGAAGTGGGAAGGCACGGTGCTCGCCGCAGTGCGGCCCGCGCCACTGCACGGCGCGCTCGACCGATTGATCGACGGCGTGGAGCGCGAGTTGGGCGGCAAGCTGCCCACCCTGTCGCGCGAAGACAAGCAGTTGGCCATCCGACTGCTCGACGAGCGCGGGGCGTTCATCCTGCGCCGAGCGGTGGAAGACGTGGCCGACGCGATGGGCGTCAGCCGCATCACCGTCTACAACTACCTCAACGCCCTGCATCGATGACCGGCCGCATCGTCGTCGTTCCCTACGACCCCGAGTGGCCCGCTCACTTCGCCACCATCGAGGCGACGCTGCGTGCTGCGCTGAGCGACGTGCCGGTGGTGGCCATCGAACACGTGGGCAGCACCTCGGTGCCCGGGTTGGCGGCCAAGCCGATCATCGACGTCGATGTTGTGGTGGAAGCACCGCACATCGCGCCGGCCATCGCCGCTTTGCAGGCCGTCGGCTACGAGCACAAGGGCGAACTCGGTGTGGCGCATCGTCATGCGTTCGAGACACCGCCCGGCCACCTGAGGCAGAACACCTATGTGGTGCTCGCCGGGTCGCTCGGGTTGCGCAACCACCTGGCCGTTCGCGACACCCTGCGCGTCCGCCCCGACCTGGCGGCCGAGTACGCCACGGTGAAGGCTGCGCTGGCCGATCGCACCGACGACATCTTCGAGTACATCGACGGCAAGACCTCGGTGCTGCTGCGCATCCTCGAAGCAGCGGGGCTCACTGCTGCCGAACGAGACGAGATCGAAAGGATCAACGTCCTGTGAAACCGTTCCAGATCATCGCCTTCGATGCCGACGACACCCTCTGGCACAGCGAAGACGGCTTCCACGCGGGCGAGCGACGGTTCGTCGAACTGGTGTCGCCGTACGCCGCCGACGGCATCGATGTGAAGGCGGCGCTCACTGGCGTGGAGCGCAAGAACCTGTCGATCCTTGGGTACGGCGTGAAGGCGTTCGGGCTGTCGGCCGTGGAGGCGGCGCTCACCATCACCGAGGGGCGAGTACCCACGTCGGTCATCGCCGACATCCTCGACATCATCTATCGCCAACTCACGGCGCCCGTGCGCCTGCTGCCCCACGTGCCCGAGGTGCTCGCTCAGGTGGGCGACCACTACCGGATGGTGCTCATCACCAAAGGCGACCTCATCCACCAAACCCACAAGGTGGAGACCAGCGGCCTCGCCCACCACTTCACCGATGTGGAGATCGTGCTCGAGAAGGAGCCGTCGGCCTACGACCGCATCTTCGGCAAGTACGGGGTACCGGCCTCCGAGGTGTGCATGGTGGGCAACAGCGTGCGCAGTGACATCCTCCCGGTGATGGCGCTCGGCGGCACCGCCGTGCACATCCCGTACCCACTGCTGTGGGAGCTCGAGCACGTCGACCACGACGAACACTTCGCCGAGTTGGCGAGCATCACCGAGCTCCCCGCGTGGTTGGGCATCGCCTGAGCCGCTGCCGCAGCCGGTCGGGTCAGGGCACCCAGATCTGCCGCAACTCCACCACGGCGCCGTCGCGCACCGTTGCGAGGAACGGGTACGGCACGTACGTGTAGGTGTCGGGTGCCTCGGCCGCAGGGGGCTGGCCGCCCGCCAGGCGCACGAGTTCGTCGGGGAACACGGCGTAGTTCTGCCGGGTGTCGGCGACCACGGTGATCGAGACGGTGTCGGTGGCTGCCACCGGCAGCACGGCGGTCGGTGCCGCCACCACGCCGTAGTCGTTCGGGCACTCGTCGTCGCCGAGTTCCTCCACGCAGGCTGGTCCGAAGAACGCCTGCATCACGGTGAGTTGCAGCCCGCCGTCGACGGCCTCGATCGTTTCCACCCAGTAGCTGCCGTCAGGTAGCGCGCCGTCGGCAGGCACCGGTTCGGTACGCGATGGCACGGCGGGCACCGGCGCCCGGTCGTAGAGCTTCACGACATCTTCGGTGTCGTCGATGAGGAGGTTGCCGATGACGGCGAGGGCCACCAACACCGCCAGCACGACTCCGCCGATCTTCGCCGCTCGCTTCACCGTCCGCACCTCACAACCGGCCCTTTACAACCGCCGCAAGGCCACCGACGCCACTCGGTGGTCGTGGCCCTTGCGCAGCAGCAGGCTGGCGCGCTCTTTGGTGGGCAGGATGTTTTCGCGGAGGTTCTTGCCATTGATCTCGCGCCAGATGAACTTGGCCGTGTCGACCGCTTCGTCGTGGGTGAGTTGGGCGTAGTGACGGAAGAACGAGTCGGGGTTCTGGAACACGGTCTCGCGCAACGCCAGGAACCGTTGCACGTACCACTGCTCGATGTCGTCGACGTCGGCGTCGATGTAGATGCTGAAGTCGAAGTAGTCGCTGACGAATTCGCTGGGTAGACCCTCGGCGAGCGACCCGATTTGCAGCACGTTGAGGCCCTCGAGAATGAGGATGTCGGGCTGGCGCACCACAGCCTGCTCGCCGTCGACGATGTCGTACACGACGTGGCTGTAGACAGGGGCGGTCACTTCGGCTGCCCCGCTCTTCAGTTCGCGTAGGAACTGCAGCAGACGCTTGGTGTCGTAGCTCTCGGGGAAGCCCTTGCGGTTCATGATGCCGCGCTCGTCGAGCACCCGGTTGGGGTGCAGGAACCCGTCGGTGGTGACCAGGTCGACCTTGGGGTGATCGGGCCACCGGGCCAGCAGCGCTTGCAGGATGCGGGCGAACGTGCTCTTGCCCACCGCCACCGAGCCAGCCACACCGATGACATAGGGCACCTTGGGGGCGAGCGTGCCGAGGAACGCGGCCGACGCCTTGTGCAGTTGCTGGGTGGCGGCGACGTAGAGGTTGAGCAGGCGGGTGAGCGGCAGGTACACCGCGGCCACTTCGTCGAGATCGATGCGGTCGTTGATGCCCCGCAGCGACTGCAGATCGGCCTCGCGCAACGTGAGTGGGGTGGCGGCACGCATTTCCGACCACTCGTCGCGGGTGAACGTGAGGTAGCGGTCGGTGGTGGCGTCGGCGGGTGGCGTCACGGCTGCAC
>DMQJ01000269.1:10357-11145 GCA_003455715.1 Acidimicrobiaceae bacterium
CGGCGGGTGGCGTCACGGCTGCACACCCTAGGCGGGCGCCCGCCTGAGGGTCCCAACGAAACTCCGCGACTTTTCGCGAGGAGGTCTCCGGCCGGTGCTCTGGACGGACAACACAGCGGCCACGACGGCCACCGCACCACCCATCACTGCAACAAAGGAAACGATCACCATGAAGACCCCTAACCGCACCCGCCACCTGCTGACCGCCGCCACCATCGCCGCCGGCTTCACCATTGCCCTTTCGGCCGGCACCGCCGCCGCCGCCGTCGACCCGGTCGACGAGATCACCGACGTGGAAGTGGTGTGCGACGCTGCCGACCCGAGCACCGTCGATGCCGCCTACTTCGTCGACTTCAACTCGAACACCCTCACCTTCCTCATCGAGTTCGACGACGGCACCCCTCAGCCGTGTTCGGGCGAGTTCTACGCCTACAGCCAGTGGCCGATCATCCCGGCGCACGAAGCGACCCGCGACGCAGCGGTCATGTGGACCAACTGGTCGCAGCAGGGCAGCGCCTCCATCGTTCTGCCCTTCGACTGCGGCGGCTTCGGTGCGTTGAGCCTTGACGGTGTCTCCCTGGTGACGGTGCCGGCCACGCCCTGCGAGGAAGACCACGGCCCCGACGGTGGCGACAACGGCGACGGAGAAGAGTTCGACGACGCAGGGCAGCCCGGGGGCGGCCTGCCCGAGACCGGTAGCACCTCGCTGAGCTTGCTGTTGGCGGCCGCCGCCGCCACGAGCCTCGGCCTGGGTGCCCGTCGCCTGGCCCGTCGCCCGGCCTGACCGT
>DMQJ01000448.1:0-265 GCA_003455715.1 Acidimicrobiaceae bacterium
GATTTCAGACGTGTGCTCTTCAAATCTCCCGCGGCGGCGGTGGGGGGCGGGCTGTGCACGCTCGGCACCGCGGGCGACGGTGGAGGCAGCATCCGCATTCCCGCCGGATTCAGCGGACTGGTGGGCCTGAAGGCCACCATCGGGCGCATTCCCCGCGGCCCGCAGGCTGCCTACGGCAACCTCACGGTCACCATCGGGTGCCTCTCGCGTTCCGTGCGCGACACGGCTCGCTGGTTCGACGTGTGCAATGGCTACGACGCCCGCG
>DMQJ01000448.1:510-901 GCA_003455715.1 Acidimicrobiaceae bacterium
TGTGCAATGGCTACGACGCCCGCGACCCACTGAGCCTGCCCCGGGTCGAGGGGTGGGAGGCTGGCTTGGGCTCGCACCTCTCCGAACTCAAAGGTGCCCGCGTCGCCTTCGCCCCCAACTGGGGCAACGCCACCGTGTCGCCGATGATGTGGGAACTGCTCGAGGCCGCCGGAATGGATCTCGTGAGCCACCTCGGCCTCACCCGGGTCGACGGTGTCGATCTGTCGCTGCCCCGTATGGGCGCTGCGTGGTCGCTGTCGGGCAACCTGGCCATCGAGGCCCAGCTGGTGGATCACTGGCCGGCGTGCGCCGACGACCTCACCCCCGAGATCCGGTTCGGCATGGAGCACGCGGTTGGCAAGTACGACGCTGCGGCGCGGGCAAAGATCGA
>DMQJ01000448.1:1094-3005 GCA_003455715.1 Acidimicrobiaceae bacterium
CGCTGCGGCGCGGGCAAAGATCGAGCGCCGTCGCGTGGAACTCAACGAAGCGATGGCCCGCATCTTCGACCCGGCTGATGGCGTCGACTTCGTCATCACCGCCAGCAACCCCGACGTTGCCTTCGACGCCGACGGGCCGCTCCCCGGCGTGTTCGGGGGCATCGATGCGGGCGCGGGCAACAACGGTCGCCTCACATTCCCCGCGAACCTGCACGGCAACCCGGCCATCAGCATTCCGGCCGGTTCGCTCGACGGCTTGCCCATCGGGCTGCAGGTGGTGGGGCGCCACTTCAGTGAGGAACTGCTGCTCGACATGGCACTCACCATGGAGCGCAACCACCCGTGGCCGCTGGTGGCCCCGGGCACTCCGGTCTGACGTGTCGCTGCCCACCGCGGAGGCGTCTCCCCGCACGCCCCTCACCGTTCAGCAGCGGGTCTTGGCGGTCGCGCTCATCAGCGCGGCGTCGCTGGTGGCGTTCGAGGTCACCGCCATCATCACCGCGTTGCCCACCATCACCGACGAACTCGGCGGCGATTCGCTGTACGGCCTGTCGCTTGCCGTGTACACGCTGGCGAACATGGTGGCCATGGTGGCCACCGGCGAAATGGTCGACCGGCGCGGTCCCGCCATCCCGTTCGTGGTGTGCCTCGGCGTGTTCACCGCTGGCCTGGTGGTGGCTGGCGTGGCCGACTCGATGGTGTGGGTGGTGGTGGGCCGGTTCCTGCAGGGCGCCAACGGCGGCTTCTCCCCCATTGCCTACTCGCAGGTGAAGCGGTCGTTCCCCGAAGATCGCCAGCCAATGCTCTACGCCTTCCTGTCCGCCGCCTGGGTGCTGCCCAGCCTGATCGCCCCGCTCGTGGCCGGCATCGTCACCGATCACATCGGTTGGCGCTGGGTGTTCCTCGGCATGGTGCCGGTGGGGCTCGTCGTTGGGGCGTTGGCGGTGCGGCCACTCATGCACGACCGCGGTGATGGTGTGGTGCGACGCCCGAGCCGCGTACCACTGGCTGCCGCGGCGGCACTCGGGGTGGGCGCGCTGTTGGTGGGTGTGCAGGTGCGGGCGTGGTTCATAGCGTTGCCAGTGAGCCTTGCCGGCGTCGCCGTTGCCCTGCCCGCGCTGCGGCGGCTGCTGCCGCGCGGCTTTGCCGTCGCAGCGATCGGCCTCCCGGCAGTGCTTGCCGTGCGCTTCTTCGCCACCCTCACGTTCGGCGGCGTCGACAGCTTCGTGCCGCTGGCCGCCGAACGGGTGCACGACGCCACCGCGCTGGTGCAGGGGTTCGTCATCATCGGCGCGGCGCTCGCCTGGAGCCTCGGGCAGTGGTTGCGGGCACGGCGGCCGCTCAACGATCCTGGACGGGCCATCCGGCAGGGCTTCGCGGTGATGCTGCTGGGCGTGGTGCTCACCTCCTCGGTGCTCTCGCCCAGCGTGCCGTTGTGGTCGACCTTCATCGCATGGGCCGTGGGCGGGCTCGGCATGGGTCTGCTCTTCAACCCGGCGACCGTCGCGGCGATGAGCTACGCCGACGCAGGCAGCGAAGGGTTGGTGAGCGGGCAGCTCAACCTCGCCGACTCCATCGGGTGGTCGCTGGTGAACGGCATCGGTGGCACCACCGTGGCATTGGCCGATCGCACCTCGCTGCTGCTGGAGGGTGCGCTCGTCGTCAACTTCACCATCGCTGCATCCGCCGCTCTGGCAGGCATGTTGTTGAGCCGCAGGGTTCGCCTCGCCGCTACTCCGGCCGGTCGCTGACCACCCGACCGTCGGCCAGCACCACGGTGCGGGTGCGGCGCACGTTGGCCAGCAACGAGCGATCGTGGCTCACGAGCAGCACGGTGCCCGGAAAGGTGTCGAGGGCCTGCTCCAACTGCTCGATGGCGGGGAGGTCGAGGTGGTTGGTGGGTTCGTCGAG
>DMQJ01000448.1:3155-4200 GCA_003455715.1 Acidimicrobiaceae bacterium
GGTGGTTGGTGGGTTCGTCGAGCACCAGACAGTTCGCGCCGTTGGCCATCAGCAAAGCGAGGACGAGCCGGGTGCGTTCGCCGGGCGACAGGCTCTCGGTGGGCCGGTGCACATGTGTGGCCGCAATGCCGAACTTGGCCAGCAGGGTGCGAGCGTCGCTCACCGTCATGCCGGTGGCGGCGAGGAAGCCGTCGAGCACGGTGGGCTGCTCGGCCAGTTGCGTGCGGGCTTGCTCGAGCCGGCCGACCACCACGCTGGGGCCACGCCAATGGGTGCCCTCGGCCAGTGGCACTTCTCCGAGCAACGCTGCGATGAGCGTGCTCTTGCCTGCGCCATTGGGGCCCTCGATCACCACTCGCTCGCCGAACGCGACCTCCAGGTTCACTGGGCCAAGGGTGAACGACCCGTTGCGCACCACCCCCGCATCGAGCCGGGCGACCACCGAGCCGCTGCGGTCGGCCATGGGGATGGTGAGGCGCAGCTGCCAGGCTTCTCGGGGCTCCTCCACCACCTCCAGCCGCTCCATGGCTTTCTCGGTGCGGGCCGCCTTCCCGGCGAGTTGCTCGGTCTGGTTGATCTTGAAGGCTTTGATGTTCTTGTCGTTGTCGGCCGGCTTCTTCTTCGCCCGCGACAGACCCTGCGTGGCCCACTCCCGCTCGCGCTGGGCTCTCGCCGCGAGCGACGACCGCTTGCTGTCGTACTCCTCGTAGGCCTCCCTGGCATGCGCCGCCGCAACTTCCCGCTCATGGACGAAGGCGTCCCACCCGCCTGCGAAACGAGTGGCGCGGTGGGTGAACTCGTCGAGCTCCACCACGTGGGTGACGGTGCGCTGCAGGAACGTGCGGTCGTGACTCACCAGCACGCACGGGGCCGACAGGCCGGTGACGAACCGCTCCAGGCGGGCCAACCCGTCGAGGTCGAGGTCGTTGGTGGGTTCGTCGAGCAGGAACACGTCGAATCGTGCGAGCAGCAGCGCCGCCAGCCCGGCTCCCCCCCCCCCGCCCCCCCCCCCCCCGCGCGCGGCCGGCGGGCGGCCGGGGGTGTG
>DMQJ01000318.1 GCA_003455715.1 Acidimicrobiaceae bacterium
TGCGGCGCCAACGCCAACTTTGGGAGGGGTAGGGTCGGCGGACATGAGCGAGGGGGTGGAACTGGAGGTTGCCGGGCGCACGGTCACCGTGACCAGCCCCGACAAAGTGATGTTCAACACCCGCGGCGACACCAAGCTCGACCTGGTGCGCTACTACCTCGCCGTGGGCGACGCCGTGATGCGCCAGATGCACGACCGGCCGGTGCTGCTGCAGCGTTTCCCCAACGGTGCCCACGGCAGCAACTTCTTCCAGAAGCGCATCCCCGACGGCGCGCCCGACTGGCTGCACACCACCACGGTGCAGACCCCGAACGGCACACCCTCACGAGCACTGGTCATTGCCGACCTCGCCCACCTCGTGTGGGCGGTGAACCTAGGGTGCCTCGGCTTTCACTCGTGGCCCATCAGAGCCACCGACCCCGAGCACTGCGACGAACTGCGTATCGACCTCGATCCGGGGCCGGGCACCACCTATGCCATGGCAGTCGAAACGGCGCACGAGACGAAGCGACTGCTCGATCACATCGGGGTCACTGGGTTCATCAAGACATCGGGCAATCGGGGCCTTCACGTGTACGTGCGCCTCGCACCGACACACGACAGCGTCGCGGTACGAAGCGCGGCGGTGGCAGTGGCCCGCGAGCTCGCCCGCCGGCGACCCGACCTCATCACCGACTCGTGGTGGAAGGAAGAGCGCGGGGCGCGCATCTTCATCGACTTCAACCAGAACGCTCCGCACAAGACAGTCTTCGCGCCGTGGAGCGTGCGGGCGCTCGACCACGCACCGGTGAGCTTCCCGTTCCCGTGGGCCATGCTCGACACCCTGCAGCCCCACGACATGACGATTGCCACGGTGCCCGCTTGGGTCGCCGAGCACGGCGACGCCTGGGTGGCCATGAACGACTCGCCGCAACCGATCGAGCCGTTCCTCGAAATGGTGCGCGCCGATCAGGCCGCCGGACTGCCCGACGCCCCGTGGCCGCCGGTGTACCCCAAGATGGCGGGCGAGCCTCCACGCGTGGCGCCGAGCCGGGCGAAGAAGCCGAAGCAGACAGCCCCGAAACAGACGGCCCCTGAGCAGGACGGGTCGACCACATGACGGCATTGCCCATTGCTGGCCGCTGGTTCGAACACACTCGCATCGACGACCGCATCACACTGCTGTGGGAACCCCACGTGATCCCACTGATGCGCTGCAACATCTGGCACGTCCGCGGACGCGACCGCGACCTGGTGATCGACACCGGCATGGGGCTCGCGAGTGTGCGCGAGGCGCTCGCCGATCTCCTCGACCTCACCGGCCGACCCGTCACCGCGGTCGCCACACACGGCCACGACGATCACATCGGTGGCCACCACGAGTTCGACGATGTGGTGGCACATCCGACGGAGGCGCCCCTGTTGCTCGACCCGCCGCTGCGCTCCCTCGTGCCACGCGAGGCCTGGGGCGACGAGGCCATCGACGCGCTGGAGGCGATGGGCTACCCCATGCCCTACTCGCACTTCGTCGACGCCGTACCCGCGGGCTTCGTGATGGAGGGTTTCCGCCAGCAACCGGTGTCCGCCGTGCGCACCGTTTCAGAGGGCGATCTCCTCGACGTGGGCGACCATGCATACGAGGTGCTGCACCTGCCCGGCCACTCCCCTGGCTCGATCGGCCTGTGGGACCCAGCGAGCGGCACCCTATTCAGCGGCGACGCGATCTACGACGGCCCGTTGTTGGACGAACTTCCCGACAGCGACATCGATGCGTACTGCGCCACGATGGACCGCCTTCTCGCCCTCCCCGTGGAAGTAGTGCACGGCGGCCACGACCCGAGCTTCGGCCGAACCCGCCTGCATGAGTTGGCCACGGCCTACCTCGACGTGCGGCGCCAGCCGTAGCCGGCGCTCACACGCCCCGTAGCGCAATCAGGCCTGGACAGGACCTAGTCGTTCCGCGGGTGCGAGTCCAACGCCGCCGACAGAAACTGTGATCGGTATCGGTATGGAGTTCGCAGTCACAAGAGTGAGTTGCAGGAAACCCTCCTGCGTGACACCGAAGCACCACACGTCGCTGCACTCGACCGCTCGAAGGCGAGCACGATGCGGCAGCCGCACCCATGAGGCTCCGCCATCGGCCGACGTCCACCACGACTGATGACCATCTGTCGAGACGACGCACAGCTCTCCCTGGCAGGAGAACACGCTCGGTGCAGCGTCGAACGGCAGGAAATCGGTGAACGATTGTCCGAGGTCGGTCGTGATCAGGCTGTTGCCGGACAGCAGCCGAAGAAGGCACACCCCCTCGGAGCACCCGACCGCTTCCATCGGCTCATCGACCGCTAGCTCGCTCCATGTCACTCCCCCGTCGAGGGTCCGTCGCAGTCCCCCCTGAAGCGTCGCGTCCCAGTAGCCCATCAGGCACCGAAGGTGATCCATGCAGGCCACGCTCGAGCTACGCGCGACGGGAAGTACCTGCCGCGCTTGCGGAGTCGTCGATTCGGCGCTCCATGCCCAGGTTGTCGACCCGGACAAGTGCGCGTCGACGCCCAAGCATCGACCTGCGGCACAGTCCACCGATCTCGGGGAAACGGTCGTCAGATGAT
Source organism: Acidimicrobiaceae bacterium (assembly GCA_003455715.1). GTDB lineage: Bacteria > Actinomycetota > Acidimicrobiia > Acidimicrobiales > Ilumatobacteraceae > UBA668. Next base: position 2,589 of record DMQJ01000318.1, read on the forward strand.
CGAACGTGATGCCCCCGTCAATGCTCACGAGCACACCCCGGTCCAGCAACACCACACAGAGCATCTCGCTGCATGCCAACGATGACACTTCATCATCGGTTCCCGGGCCGCTCAGGGCGGTCCAGGTGCGCCCTCCATCTGTGGAGCGCCGGAGCGACGGGGTTGCTCCACTGCCTCCGGCGAGCAGACACGCGACCTCGCTGCAGGCCATTTGCGATGGAGAGAAACCACCGACGACTCCATTCGTCGGCGTCCAGGTGGCCCCGAGATCCGCGCTCGTCAGCGGGTTAGTGAGCGCACCGGCGTTCGCCGACGCGCCTGCCCCCTCTCGGAGGAGTAGACAGTGCGGTCCCGAGCAGTCGACCCCCAGGATGCTCGTCGAACTCTCGAGTTCGATCGGCTCGTCGGCGACCACGGGCGAGTCAGGCGTCGGCGGCTGGAAGTGGCTGACCTCAACCTGCCGGAACAACTGGTCGTACGCGAACCTGGCGCACTGGGTGGAACCGGTGCACTCCAGGCCCATCACGCCGTTGCTGTAGTAGCGACGGTCGACGGCGGTGAAGCCGGTAACTGTGATCGACACATCTCCCCCGACGCCTGCGGAGACGCAGAGATCCGCCGCCGGGCAGGCCACTCTTCCTCTGCCGAAGCGGCTGGGGAGATCCAGCTCTGTCCACGATGCGCCGAAGTCGGCACTCGACAGCAGTGAGAAGTACTCGTTGATCACACAGAGTCCGCTGGTGGAACAGGCGATCTGAGTCGACGAGGGGCCATTCAGCGACGAGAAGTTGCGACGCCACGACACGCCAGAGTCGAACGTGGTCCAAGTAATCAGGGCGCTGAACGTCCCACCGGTGGAGTCTTCCACCAGCACACAGGTCGAGATCGTCGGACATGCAAGCGCCTCTACCTGCCCGAACGTCTTCGTTGCAGCAGTCCACGACTGGCCGGCGTCATGCGTCCAGAGCACCTGGCTCCATCCCGTCGGCGTCGACCCGGTGAACAACACCGCACACGATGTCGCCGAGAAGCAGTCGACAAAGCGCGCTGACCAGCCGTTGGGAAGGTCGGTCGAGTCCCAGGACGCTCCACCATCATGGGTGACGGAGAGCCCTCCACCCGCGACGAAACACACCTCCGCAGTGGGGCACTCGACATCGATCCTTCCGGTGAGGACGGGCGGCCCGAACGACGCCACAACGGTCGACTCCGGCACAGCGAAGACCTGCTGGCCTGCAAGCAGTTCCTGGCTCGCTACCGCGCCGTCGGACCCCTCCGTGGGGGCCGCTCGGATGGATCCGACCGGGAGTACCACCGCCAAGACGAGGCCGGCAGCAAACCGCCACACTCGTTGCATCACACGCCCAGTTCGGCGGCCCGGGCGAGCACCCTCTCGCGTTCGGCTCCGATGGTGGTGCTGTCGCCGTGGCCGGTGTGCACCACGGTGTGATCGGGCAGGGCGAGCAGCCGGTCGCGGATGCTGCGCAGGATGGTTGGCTCGTCGCTGTAGCTCCGCCCCGTGGCACCCGGCCCGCCGCAGAACAAGGTGTCGCCGCTGAACACGATGCCACTGGCCACATCGTGGAAGCAGCAGCAACCAGGTGAGTGACCGGGCGTGTGCAGCACGCCGAGGTCGTGCCCGCCCACCCGCAACAACTCGCCGGGGGTGAGTTCGCCATCAGGTGCCTCGCCCGGCCACACGACGTCCCACAGCATGCGGTCGGCGGCGTGCAGCAGAATCGGCGCATCCACCGCATCGCGCAACGGCACCGCAGCGTTGATGTGGTCGTTGTGGCCATGCGTGAGCACGATGGCCTTCACCTTGCGGCCGTTCACGGCAGCGGCGATGGGCGCTGCGTCGTGCGCCGCGTCGAACACCACCACCTCGCGATCGTCGCCGACGATCCAGATGTTGTTGGTGACCTCCCACTCACCTCCGTCGAGCGCAAAGATGCCGTCGGTGGTGACCAGTTCGACCGCCACTCAGATCACCACAACGCTGCGCAGCACCTCGCCACGCTCCATCTTGTGGAATGCCTCCTCCACCGCGTCGAGCGCAATGGTCTCGCTGACGAACTTGTCGAGCGGCAGGCGGCCCTGGAGGTGTAGGTCGACGAGCATCGGGAAGTCGCGCGACGGCAAGCAGTCGCCATACCACGACGACTTCAACTGGCCGCCACGACCGAACACCTCGATGAACGGCAGTTCGATGGTCATGTCGGGACGGGGAACGCCAACGAGTACCACGGTGCCGGCAAGGTCGCGAGCGTCGAAGGCCTGGCGATACACGGCAGGGTGGCCGACGGCCTCGATGCACACGTCGGCACCGTTGCCATTGGTGACCGACTTGATGAACTCGACGGGGTCGGTGGTGCTCGAGTTGCACACGTGTGTGGCGCCGAACTCCTTGGCCATGGCCAACTTCCGGTCGTCGATATCGACGGCGATGATGGTGTGAGCGCCTGCGAGCAAGGCCCCGGCGATGGCCGCATCGCCCACGCCGCCGCAGCCGAACACGGCCACGCTGTCGCCGCGGCCGACGTTGCCGGTGTTGATGGCCGCGCCGATGCCAGCCATCACACCGCAGCCGAGCAGGCCGGCGGTGGTGGCGGGGTCTTCCGGGGTCACCTTG
>DMQJ01000443.1:0-1874 GCA_003455715.1 Acidimicrobiaceae bacterium
GCCCGGCGCGCAGGTGCTGGAACCTGCGGAGTGGCGCGACCTCGGGGTGCAGGCGGCGGCTGCCGTGCTGGCCCGTTATGCCGAAGGGCGCGGCCGCGTGCCCAACGCCGCCAACGCCGACAGCTGATCGGTGCGTTCCACGTGGTGCGCACGCAAGAGGTGGGGAAGGAGCGCGGCCGTGGCATCGGCGTCGGCCAACGCATCGTGCGGGCGGGTGAGGTCGATGCCGTAGCGGGCGCACAGGTCGGCCAAGCGGTGTGAGTGCAGCCGCTCGGGGTCGAGTGCCCTCGACATGCGCAACGTGCACAGCGGCTCGTCGATCTGGAGTGGCACCTGATGCAGACGCGATGCCTTGCGGAGGAACGCAACATCGAAGGGGGCGTTGTGGGCCACGAAACGGGCGCCCTCGAGCCGTTGCGCCAACTCGCGGAACACCTCGGCGCCCTGCGGTGCGCGCTTCACGTCGCGTCGACGGATGCCGTGGATGTTTGTAGGGCCGACCCTGAACCACCACCGCCGACGCGGTGCCACCAGGCTGCTCCACCGATCGAGCACCGTGCCATCGCCATCGACCACCACCACACCCACCTGCAGCACGTGATGCCAGCGGGTGGACAGGCCGGACGTCTCCACATCGACCACGGCGAACCGCTGCTGGTGGAGGGGCTGGGGCCCGGGTGAAGGTGGCATGTGTCTGAACCTACGACGAGGGTGCGACAGAGAAGCGTGGCGAGGCGAGGCGAGCGCTTGGCGGCTCAGCCCTGGCCCATCATGCGTTGGAGGGCGCCCATGTCGAAGTAGTCGCGCCAGAGGGTGATACGGCCGTCGATCACGCGGAACAGGCCCATGACGGGCAACTCCACCCAGCGGTCGCCCGATCGGAACCGGTCGACCCGCTCGTTCATCACCGTGCCGTCGGCCAGCGTGCCGCTCGCCACCTGGTGATGTACCACCCACTCGACCTCATCGAACCCGCCGATGAACGGGCCGAGTACCGCCGAAACCTGGTCGGTGCCGTGCACCTTGCCCACGGGCACGTTGTCGTACTCGCAGTCGGGCGCCAGCAGCTCGAGGGCTGCCGGCAGTTGCTGCTGCTCGATGAGGGTGATGAAGCGGGTGACGAGTTCGCCGGGCATGCCCGGCAACTTAGCCCTGTGCGGCGCGAGCACGCACCCCGATGGGTGCCGACACCGTGAACCCGGCGAGATGACGGTCTTCTTCGCTCTCGCCCGCCCAGAAGCCGTACTCGTGGTTCGTCCGTGCGTAGCTGCGGCACTCCTCGAGCACCGAGCACGCCATGCACAGCCGACGGGCCTTGGCCTCACGCCGGGCACGCGCCTGCGGACGCTCCGCTTTGGGCGGGAAGAACAACGTGGTGCGGCCCTTGCAGTTGGCGGACTCCATCCACTCGTTGTCGAGCGGTGCGGTGGGGGTGTCCAGCAAGTGAACAGCGACCATGACGGGTCTCCTCTGTTGGCGGTGAGTATTTACTACTAAATACTCTTCGGAGCTGTCAAGGGTCTGGATGGGTGGATTCGTGGTGTCAGGCGCGGGAGATGTCCCAGGTGGCGGTGTTCATGTTGTCGATCGCGGTGTACTCCCCCGAACCCGTCGACCCGTTCGACGTCACCTCGATGTCGAAGAGCTGCTGCACGCCCTGGGGGCCACCAACAACCGCCGGAATCGGCCCGCTGTTCGGCCCGGTGTAGCAGTCGCTAAAGACGTGGTAGGAGTACTCGTGGCTCCACGGGTAGGCCCCCGACAGAGGCTCCATGTTGTTGATCACGACGGTGGCCTGGGTCTGGGAGATGCGCACGTCGGCCCTGATCGGCTCGCTGTGGTTCGCCTGGTAGTCGGCGTAGTGCGGCGCTGTT
>DMQJ01000443.1:2119-2713 GCA_003455715.1 Acidimicrobiaceae bacterium
TGCCGGTGCCGGTGCACAACAGGATCGCGCCGGCGCTCACGATGCAGTTCTCGATGTTGTCGATGGTGACCGAGTAGGTGCGGTGCCCCGACACGGCGCCGAGCCAGACGGGGCCCTGCACGTCGGTGACGGTGGCAGAGCCGGTCCACTGAGCGCATTGGTCATTCTGGTAGATGGTGATCGGGCCCACGGTGGACGTGCCGATGGAGAGCGTCCAGTCGGCGCCCCACCGCTTCACCACGTACGACAGTGAAGTCTGGTAGCTGGCCTCGACCTTGAAGCACCCGGCGGCGTCGTACGAGGCGGAGAGGGTGGGGCCGGTCTCGATCTCGAAGCCGGTAATGCCGAACAGGGTGGCTTGGGCGGTTCCGGTGACACCGGCGCTGATCGCGACCTCGGTGGTACTGCTCATCGACCCATCGCCCAGCAAGTCGGCGTCGCTGGAGGTGTCGAGGGTGCCGTCGTCGTAGGTGAGCCCCATGCTCACCAGCACTTCCATGGAGACATCGAACGTGGCCTGGCCGCTCACGCTGACGTCGACGGCACCGGTGAGATCGAGTTTCACCGGGCCGATGGCGCCGACGGCGCGGCCGG
>DMQJ01000095.1 GCA_003455715.1 Acidimicrobiaceae bacterium
CCGGTCGTGGGTTTCACGCGGCACGGCGGGGGAGTTCGCGGGCGAGGGTGGCAACCACGTACGCGGGGTCGTCGATGACATGGGTGGTGGTGAACTCCAACACGCGCTTGCCATGCTCCTGCTGAAGCCAGTTGCGACGCGCCGCATCGCGTGTTCGGTCGAGGTCGGACACGTGGCCGAGCCGACCCGAGACCTCGATCACCACGTTGGTTGCGGGAAACTCGAAGTCCACCCGAATGACGCGGGTTCCCCGCGGTCGGTACACCACTTGCGGGTTCGGTCGGGGCAGGCCGTGTTCGCGGACGAGTCGCAGAAACCGTCGTTCGAGGTACGACTCGCCTCCGCTGTCGAGCAGGAGTTCGCGGAGGAGCGCCGACCCTGGTCGACCGAGCCCGACGGTGTGCAGCCGGTTCGTGAGGGTGGGGACGGAGGTACGTCGAGCGCGGACGGCGCTGTCGATCGCGTTGGCGAGATAGGCGGCCGACTCGGTGCGGGCCGAATCGAGGATGGCCCTCGTGACGTCGCACACCCTGATGCCGTTGTGTCGAAGGATGTGACGGCGTGGCCAGTCGAGTGTCGTGTGCAGCGTCATCCATGGCACCAGGCTCCGGCGTGACCGAGGGATGAGGAACTCCACGGCGTCGGTGCCACAGCCGTCGACTCCCCACCAAGCGAGTGCCGTCGGCCCGAACGGCGCACCGTGCTTGCCGAGCCAGAGAGCGCCGGCCCGCACCTTCATCTCCCACGTGATCGGGGTGGCCATGTGCCGCCACACTCCCGGAACGACCCGTACCCACGGCCCGTCACGGCGAAGGCGCTCCCACCTTTCGGGGCCGACTCCGGCGGCGCGGACCTCGCGCAGGGTGAGCAGGTGATGGTTTGCATGGGCGAGGTCGATGAGCTGTTCGTGGGTGTTCACACCCAGTAGAGGCACAGCGAGTTGGCCGCCTCGGCAAAGTGCCTCGCCATGTCGCGCGAATTCCGCAGGTCGACACGGGTTTCGCGCGACACGGCGGGCTGGCGACACGAAACCCTCCAAGGCGAAGGGGGGTGGTGCAGCGGGGCGTGGTGGGGCAGACTTGGCGACATGCCCAGGCCTGTGTGGAGCGGAACCGTCAGCTTCGGTCTCGTCGCGATCCCCATCAAGCTGTACCACGCGGTCAGCAAGAAGAGCATCTCGTTCAACCAACTCGACGACCGAACGATGAGCCGCATCAAGCTGCGCAAGGTGTCGGCCGAGACCGGCGAGGAGGTGCCCGACGAGCACATCGTGAAGGGGTACGAGGTGTCGAAGGGGCGTTACGTGGTGGTCGACCCCGAGGACCTCGAGCCCTTCATGCCGGCGGCCACGAAGAGCATCGACCTGGAGGAGTTCGTCGATCTCGACCAGATCGACCCTGTCTACTTCGACTCCGCGTACATCCTGGCCCCCGACAAGACCCCCAAGCCGTACGCGCTGCTCGCTCGGGCGATGGAGGCCGCCAACAAGGTGGCCATTGGGCGATTCGTGATGCGCAACAAGCAGTACGTCGCGGCCATTCGCGCGGTCGATGGCACGCTGCTGATGAGCACCATGGTGTTCGCCGACGAGGTGGTGCCGGTGAGCGCCATCGACGAGTTGGCGGCGCTCGACGGGCTGGAGGTGAGCGACAAGGAAGTGCTGATGGCCGAGGCGTTGGTGGAGTCGCTGAGCGCCGATTTCATGCCTGGCAAGTACCGCGACGAGTACCGCGAGCAGGTGCTCGATCTGATCGAGCGGAAGGCTGCCGGCGAAGAGTTCGAAGCGCCTGCGGCTGCGGCCAGTGCTCCCGCGGTGGTCGACCTGATGGCCGCGCTCGAGGCCAGCGTGAAAGCGGCGAAGGCCGCGCGCGCTCGCCACCCTGCGGGTGGGCCCGAGGCACTGGAATCCGTGCCCGCGGCGGCAAAGCCCAAGCGCGTGCGCAAGTCGGCGTGAGCGCCGAGCGCACCACGGTGCAGGTGGGCGAGCGCGAGCTCAGCCTGTCGAATCTGCACAAGGTGCTGTACCCGGCAACGGGTACCACCAAGGCCGACGTCATCGAGTACTACGCCCGCATTGCGCCGGTGATGCTGCCGCACCTTGCCGATCGGTGCATCACCCTCAAACGCTTCCCCGACGGGGTGGAGCACGAGGGCTTCTTCGAGAAGCGTTGCCCGAAGCACCGCCCTGCATGGGTGGGCACCGCGCTAGGCCCCGGCGATCGCAACGGCCAGATCGGCTACTGCCGCATGGACGAGACAGCGTCGCTGGTGTGGGCCGCAAACATGGCCGCACTCGAGTTGCACGTACCCATGGCGCTCGCCGCCGACCTCGACTCACCTCGCGCCGTCGTGTTCGACTTCGACCCGGGCCAGCCGGCAGGAATGCGCGAGTGCTGCGAAGCCGCTCTGTGGGTGCGCGACGTGTTGGCGGCCGTGAACTTGCAGGGGTGGGCGAAGACGAGTGGGTCGAAGGGGCTGCAGCTGTACGTGCCGCTCAACAGCCCGTGTACGCATGAGAAGGCCGCCGACTTCGCCTTGGCCGTGGGGCAGTTGTTGGAGCACCAACACCGCGACCGGGTGACCACGACGATGGCCAAGGCGGTGCGGCCCGGCCGCATCTTCGTCGACTGGAGCCAGAACGCCCGGCACAAGACCACCATCGGTGTGTACTCCATGCGGGCCCGAGCCGAACCAACGTGCAGCACCCCGGTGACGTGGGATGAAGTAGAGGCGTGCGCCGCCGGTGGTGTGGAGCCGCGCTTCACCTGGCGCGAAGTCCTCGCCCGCGTGGAAGCTCACGGCGACCTGTTCGCCCCCGTCCTCACCACCGTGCAGACCCTGCCGTCGGCTGGCTGACCGGCGGCGACAGGTGACGGACCGGTAGCGTCGCCGGTGATGACACCTCGCCTCACCACGTTGCTGCTCAGTGATTACGCCCAGGTGCGCGAGCAACTGCTGTTCGTCAGCTCCGGAGGCATCAGCCGAGTGGTGCAAGCCACTTTCCCTGCGCGGCCGCGCATCTTCCTTGCCACGGTCGTGCACGTGCCAGCCGGTTCGCTGGGCCGCACCCATGAGGTGATGGTGAAGCTGAAATATCCCGACCAGGCGGCCCTCATCGGTTCGATCGCGATGAACATCAACGTGCAGCAAGCTCCGCAGGGCGCGGCCCCGGGCGAGGGTGTCAACGTGCCACACGTGCTCGACCTCTCGCCTGTCGCGTTCCCGCACCCCGGCCAGGTGGACGTGCAGGTGAGCATCAACGGCGAGCCCGCAGGCGACCTCACCTTCTGGATGCTGCAGAGCCGTCCCAAGGAGTAGGCATCTACGCTGGCGTGTATGTCGGCGTCGATCCATGCCAGAGGGGTGCACCTTGCACTGGGTGCGCGCCACCTGCTCGTCGATGTCGAGTTCGCTGCCGATCCTGGGCAGTGTGTGGGGGTCGTGGGCCCGAACGGGGTCGGCAAGTCGACGCTGTTGAAGGTGTTAGCAGGGCTGCAGCCGGTGGATCGGGGCACGCTCACCCTCAGTCCCCCCGACGCGACAGTGGGGTACCTCGCCCAAGAGCCCGAGCGCCTCGACGAGACCGTCCACGACTTTCTGGCGCGCCGCACCGGCGTGGCCGCCGCACAGGCCGAACTCGACGCGGCCACCGC
>DMQJ01000449.1 GCA_003455715.1 Acidimicrobiaceae bacterium
CCACCGCAGGCCGCTTGCTCGCCCTTGCCGCAATGGTCGCAACGTTCACGCTGCTGTGGGTCTGCTTCCTGAAGGCACGGCCGCGTGCTCAGGGCCTCACGGCGATGGCGTTGGTCGCTGTCTTTCCCGGGTCGGTGTACTACGGCGCCATCTTCCCGATCTCGTTCGTCACCCTGTCGATGGTCGCGTGCCTGGTGGCCCTCGATCGGGGGCGGTGGCTCCTCGCCGGCATGTTCGGAATGCTCGGCGCCCTCTCGTATCCGACCGGGGCGGTGCTGGCCGTCGTCGCCGTCGTTCCGCTCGTCACCCCGACGATCGGCCCGTGGCGCATCCGCCTGCGGGCGGCGGTGTCGGTTGCCGGGCCGATCCTCGGGGCGTATCTCCTCGTGCTCGCCAACTTCCAGCGAGCCGTCGGCCGGTGGGACGCATGGTTCATGATCCAGGTGGGCTACCGCTACCACCGGGCGTGGCCGTGGGAGTCGCTCGTGCATCGGCTCCAACAACTCGACGGACACGTCGGGCCGCGCTGGCCCGCGGCACAGACCGCGCTGGTCATCGTGATGATGGCGGTGGTGGGGTGGGTGACGGCTCGCCAATGGACCCACCTGCGCCTGGTCGAGCGCTCCGCCGCCGTGCTCGTGGGGGCGCTCTGGTTGCTCCCGCTGACGGTGGGCGGCGATCTCTCGTTGCACCGGGCCGAGTCGTTACTGCTTCCCGCAGTGATCCTGCTCGCTCGCTCACCCGCCCGGCTCGTCGGTGGTCTCGCGGCTGCGGCCGCGCCGGTGGCCTACAGCATTGCCGGCCTGTACACCGCAGCACTCATCATCTGACCCCGACGCGATTGTTGGCGCTGCGACCGCACAGTGTGCGGTGGCAGCGCCAACATTCGGAAGTGCCGTGACTCAGATACCGGGCCTGGTCAGATACCGATGCGCTGAGCGAGCAGTTCGCGGTGGTACGTGGGGTCGCCGAACAGCAGCTCGCTGCTCTTGGCCCGCTTGAAGTACAGGTGGGCCGGGTGCTCCCAGGTGAAGCCGATACCACCGTGGATCTGGATGTTCTCGGCCGTGGCGTGGAAGTAGGCCTCGCTGCAGTAGGCCTTGGCCAGCGACGCCACCGACGGCAGCTCGTCGTTCATCTCGGCCGCGCACCACATGCCGTAGTAGGCAGCGCTCTTGGCCGACTCGACCTCGAGCAGCATGTCGGCGCACTTGTGCTTGATGGCCTGGAACGAGCCGATCGGACGACCGAACTGCACACGGTCCTTGGCGTACTGCACGGCCATCTCGAGCACGAACTGGGCGCCACCGACCTGCTCGGCGGCGAGGCCGACGGCAGCGAGGTCGAGCACGGTGGTGAGCACGTTCCAGCCGTTGCCCTCAGCGCCCAGCAGGGTGGCGGGCGTGTTGGAGAACTCCAGCTTGGCCTGCTTGCGAGTCTGGTCCATCGTGCTCAGCGCGGTGCGGGTGAGGCCCGCGGCGTCGCCGGCAACGGTGAACAGGCTGACGCCCTTGCCCGTGCGGGCGGCAACGATGATGAGGTTGGCGGTGTGGCCGTCGAGCACGAACATCTTGGTGCCGTTGAGGGTCCAGCTGTCGCCCGAGCCGCTGGCCTCCATGGTGATGCCGCTCTCGTCCCACTTACCGCTGGGCTCAGTGAACGCGAGGGTGGCGATGGTCTCGCCGCTGGCGATTCCGGGCAGGTGAGCGGCCTTGGCGGCGTCGTCGCCGCTCTGCAGCAGCGTGTTGGCAGCCAGCACGACCGAGCTGAAGAACGGCGCGCACAGCAGGCTGCGGCCCATCTCTTCGAGCACGATGCCGAGCTCGACGTAGCTGAAGCCCGAGCCACCGAACTCTTCCGGGATGGCAAGGCCCTGCAGGCCCATCTGCTCGGCCATCTGGCTCCACACGGCGGCATCGAAACCGGCGTCGGTCTCCATCTGCTCGCGCACGGCGGCTTCGCTGCTCTTGGCTTCGAGGAACTGGCGGACGGTCTTGCGCAGTTCTTCCTGTTCTTCGGTGAAGGCAAAGTTCATGGGGCGAAGTTTGCTGCCCGGAGTGCTCAGCCGTCGAGTCGAGATGTGTACGCTTGCGTACACAATGATGGGAATACGCGAACTCCGTGCCGAACTCACCACCGCCGTCCGCAGAGCCGGCGCTGGACAGCGAACCGTCATCACCATTGGCGGTCGCGCTATCGCTCAGTTGGGCCCCGTCGAGCCAGAGCTTGGGCAAACCGTCCTGGCCGACCTGTTCGCCAGCGGCTCCGTGGTCGCGCCACGCCGCACCGACGCCGCCCGACCCGCCCCTGCCATTCCGGTGTGGAGCGGCGTCCGCCTCGACCGGGCGCTGAAGGAGGTACGCGGGTGACGGTCTTCTTCGACTCAAGTGCTGTCGTCGCACTGCAGATCGAGTCGCCGCTCCGCCGCATCGCTGCCGACGCGCTCGACGCCACCACCTGCGTGAGCGCACTCGCCCTTACCGAGTCGCTGGCGCTCATCGCCAAGCTCACCGACGATCCCTTCGTGCAAGCCGACCTCGAAGATGCGCTGCGGTTGCAGTGGGACCGATACGCCGTCGTGCCCGTCGACCAACGCTGTCTCGATCGAGCCGCGCAACTGCTCCGCGAACAACCGCTACGACTCGCCGATGCGTTGCACCTCGCCGCCGCGGATCGTCTGCCGCGACCGGTCACGTTCGTCACCTTCGATCCCACCCAGATTCCGGTCGCCTTGTCGCTCGGATTCGATGTGGTGAGCAACTGACGCGGGTGTACGGTGCGGCTATGCGCCGCATGTTGCTTGCACCCACGACCGTGATCGCTCTCGTCGCGTTGGCGGCGTGCTCATCCGACAACACCTCGGTGGCGCCGTCCACCTCGGCAGCCGTCACCACCGTGGCGCCCGAGTCGTCCACCACGCTCGCCACGAGCACCACCGACGCGCCACCAGCCACCGACCCCACCACGACGCCTGCGCCCACCACGCCGCCAACCGCAGGCTGGTCGGTCATCGACGCATCCACCGTCGGTGCGCCGCTGGCTTTTCCGTGCTGTGGCTCCAACTGGTACGGCGGATCCGTCTCGCCACCCCTGCCAGCCGCCGGCCAGCCGCTCGCCGACGGCGTGTACAGCATCAGCATCGAGTGGCCCGACGACCCGACAGCACCCATTACGGCCACCGTGGCCCGCTTCGATCAGTGCAGCGCACTTCCTGTCGGCAGCTGCGAAGACATGGGCGGCTCGTACGCCCCCGACGAGTACGGCATCGACCCGAGCGGATCGATGGAGCTCACCTTCACCCTCGACGCCTCGGTCACCGTCGTCCTCGGCGGCTTTGGAGGCGGCGACGGTTCGTCGAACTTCGCGAGCGGCAGCGGAGCAGACCTCGCCGAGCTGATCGCTCAGCTCAACGCCGACTACCGCGATGCGGTGCTCAGCCGTCGTGATGCCGGAATGACGTTCGATGAGATCGTCGCCGACCTCGTGGCCAACCCGTCGAACGGTTTCAGTGCTCCAGCGGAGGAGTTCGCCGGCTCGCTTGCGTACACCTACGGCGATGCTCCGCCGCTGCTGTTCCAGGGCCTGCCCGGGTTTGGCCCCGACCCCGACCCCGCGGCGCAGGGCAGCGACATCATCGGCAGCATCTCGCTCGTGGTGAGTGGCGGAGCACTGCAGATCCAGGTGTACGCCGGCTTCTACAGCTGAACGGGGCGCCGGCCAGGGCAGTCAGGCCACCAACAGGGCGACCGTTGCGAAGTGGCAGGCCCCAGCGGCAACGGTGAAGCCGTGCCAGATCTCGTGGTAGCCGAAGGTGCGGGGCCACGGGTTGGGCCGTTCACGCACCAGCACCGGGATGCCCACCGTGTAGAGCAAGCCGCCAGCGATGAGGAGCACCAACTGCGCGGTGGTGAGTCGGTCGACGAGCACCGGGCCGGCCACCACAACGATCCACCCGAGGCCTGGGTAGAGCGCGTACTCCAGCACCTTCAGCTTGTCGAAGGCGAACTGCTTCAGTGCGATGCCCAGCAGCGCGCCCGCCCAAGCCACCGAGAGGATAGGGATGCCCCACTCGGGCGGCAGGCCCACGAGACAGATGGGCGTATAGGTTGCAGCGATGAGCACGAAGATCATCGAGTGATCGAGTCGTTGCATGATGCGCCGAGCGCGATCGCTCTGGGCAAGGCGGTGATAGCCGGCTGACGTGCCGAAACCGAGCAGCAGGCCCGCCATGTAGATGGACGCGCCCACGGTGCCAGCCGCAGTATCGGCGACGACGATGAGCAGGATGCCGCCCGGAATGGCAGCCAAGAAGGTGACGGTGTGCAGCCACCCACGCCAACTGGGCCGCTCGGCCACGGGCGCAATCGACAGGGAAGTCATGAGGCACCCTATGCCGGTTTCGACCCTTCTGCTCGGCAGCCACCCAGAACAGGGCCGAAGGTCCCGAATCACGCGGACCGTCGACACTCGG
>DMQJ01000144.1 GCA_003455715.1 Acidimicrobiaceae bacterium
GCTCTTCCGATCTCGCCGCCGACCCCGACACCTACCCCGGCGTCGACCGTGAGCCGGAGGCTGCGGCGGTCACGCCGACACCGGCGGCCACCCATTTGCTCGGTTCGCTCCTGGCATCGGGGCACCACCAAGCCGACGAGCCCGACCCGCTGAACGCACTCGACGCGCTCGCTCGGCTCGACCCTCTCGACGACGTCGCCGACGCGGGGACGGCCCCGACCGCGGTCGCACCCTACGAGTTGCACTCGTTCGAACCGAACATCGACCCGTCGATCGCGCCGAGCCTCCCGACGCTTGCGGCGGCTCCCACCTCGGTCGCCGAAATCAAGGCCCACCAAGCGAGCGCCGCCGACGCGGGCAGTGGCTGGGGTGCCACCCATAACATGGCCGCCGTGGAGATCTGGGAAATGGTCGACGACATGCTCGCCGAACCCAAACCGGAGGAGAACCTCGTGTCGGCCGGTGGCGGCGACCGCAAGGGCCGCGGTTGGCTACGAGGTCGCAAGGGCTGATCTGCGATGGACGCGCAGGGTACCGACGAGAAGATCGAGCGACTTGTCCGCTCGGTGCTCGAAGCGGTCGATGCGCGCCTCGAAGCGGTACGCCAGGAGATCCACGATCTGGCGGCCGATGTGAGCTCGCGACACACCCTGGTGACCAATGCCATTGCCGACCTTGAGCGGCGTCTCGCACGCCAACCCGCCGCGGCCGAGGCGACCAACCACACCGACCAGCACCGCATGGAGCAAGCAACACAGATGCTGCTCGAGCGCATCGAGGCGATGCACCAGCGCACCACGATGGCGACGAACGAGCGATTCGCCCAGTTGCGACATGAGATCGATCTCCTCCGCGGCCCCCCGTCGGCGAGCTCGTCGCCCATCACGACCGACGCTGCACCGCACGCGGAGCCGACCGCTTCGCTGGGTTCGCTCTCCGCGCCCCTGCGCCCTCACGCCCCGGCTCCGTTGAACGCTCCGCTGCTTCCGGAGGTGCCGCGCATCACCTCGCAGGTGCCGGTGATCGAGAAGCCCGCGGTGGTGGCCGCACCCGCACCGCAGGCTGCTGCGGAGAGCCCGATCGACCTCGACCGCCTCACGAGCCTGTTGTCGGAACGCCTGGGCAACCTGCACCTCGACCCGCTTCCCGGGTTCGACCCGAATCGCCCGGCCTGACGGCCGGAGGGCGGTACGCCCGGTAACGGGCCTGCGAGCACCGCTGGGTACGGTGGCCGCTCATGGGAGTACGCCTCGAACCATCCGACGAATACATGCACGAACTCGGCCCCGAGTCGAACTTCAACGAGAGCATGTACATCAACTGTTTCGACCCCGACCAGCAGGTGGGTGGCTGGTTCCGCATGGGCAACCGGGCCAACGAGGGCTACGCGGAGATGACCGTGTGCCTGTACCTGCCGCCGGCCGATGGCGCGCCTCGCCGCAGCGTCGGGTTCATGTACAAGCGGCCGAACATCGACAACAACGATGCGTTCGACGCGGGCGGCATGAAGTGGACCATGGTGACGCCGTTCGAGGAACTGCGCATCGACTACACGGGCAAGGTGGTGCTGCTCGACGAACCCGAGCAGATGGCCGACCCAAAGAAGGCGTTCACCGACAACCCCTACGCCGAGTGCGAGGTGCACATCACGTTCACCGGCCAGGGTCGGCCCAGCATGTTCGGCGGCGAACCCGACACCCCGCACGAGGCTCCCGGGGAGGAGTTCGCCAAGGGCCACTACGAGCAGTTGGTGGCCGCCCACGGCACCATCCGCGTCGGCGACCGCGAGTGGGAGATCAGCGGCCACGGCCTGCGCGATCACTCGTGGGGTCCGCGCTACTGGCAGGCGCCGTGGTACTACCGCTGGCTCACCGCCAACGTCGATCGCGACTTCGGCTTCATGGCCAGCCGCGTGGCCAAGAAGGACGGCCCCGGCACCCGCGGTGGCTTCGTGTGGGAGAACGGCCAGATGCACCTGTGCGACCACGTCGAGCTCTCCACCGAGACCCGTGGCGACGAGGCTTATCACCAGACCATCACCGGCTTGCTGCGCTCATCGAAGTCGAACCGCGAGTGGAAGTTCACCGGCGAAGTGATGGACCTCATCCCGCTGCGTAACCGCCGCCAAGACCCCGACGGCAACTGGCTGATGACCCGCATCAGCGAGGGCATGACCAAGTGGACCGTGCACAGCGGCCCGTTCGAAGGCCGCGAGGGCTACGGCCTCAGTGAGTACCTCGACCAGATCATCGACGGCAGTCCGGTCGGCATCGCCGAGTAGACGGCATCACTCCAGGCGGCTCGCCGCAACGAACTGATCGGCCACGGCGGCGTCGCCCACCACATCGCATGCGCTCAACGCTGCGCGGCGCCACAGGGCCAGCAGGATGTCGCTTGCGGCACCACGAATCGCGCAGTCGCCCTTGGCGTGCTCGCGGGTGACTTCGAAGCCGTCTGCCGAAGGTCGCAACGTCCACTCCCCTGCCACATCGGTGCAGTGGATGTGCACCGACCCGCTCACGGTGCCCTGCTGTGTGTTGAGGAAGTGGGTGAGGAACTCATCGATGCCGTCACTGGCCAACGCTGCCTCCACGCGGCCCGGCATCCCCGCAGCAAGCTGTGCATCGACGAGGTGCACTGCCGTTTCGTGGACCATGCGACGGATGACGAACCCCGCAGTGTGATCGCTCGACCATGTCCAGTTCGATTGGGCAGGGTCGACACCGGAGAGCACCGCCGCCACCTGCTGCAGTTCACCGCGGTACCAGGCGAGCAACGCTTCGTCGGCCGGGCGGGTGGGTTCCGCGTAGCCCTCCCACGTGTCGCGTTGCTCGCCCACGATGAGCCGCCAGAAGTAGTGCACCTCGCCGAGGTGCCACACCAGGTCGGCCACCTTCCAGCCAGGGCAGGTCGGCACGAGTGCATCCAGGCCGGCCGCCTCGCACGTGTCGGCGAAGGCAGCGCCATCGCGGTGGAGCGCTTGGATGAAGTCGGTGGTGTCCATCTGGCGATGTTGCCACACCGGCCGCCCGTGCCGACGGGGCAGGGTTAGATCGAGGGGATGGCGGTGGCCAACTCGCGCCACTCGGCCATCGGGAGCGCCCGCTGGTCGATGGGCAGCACCTGAGCGCACACATGGTTGGCGCCGGCGTCGAGGTGGGCCTTCAGGCGGGCCACGATCTGATCGAGCGAACCCCAGGCAACGATGGCGTCGACCAGTGCGTCGCTGCCGCCGTTGGCGATGTCGTCGTCGGTCCAGCCGACGCGCTTGAGGTTGTTGGTGTAGTTGGGCAAGCCCAGGTACGTGCTCATGAAGCGGCGACCCACCTCACGGGCCTGTGCCTGGTCGGTGGAGAACACCACCGCCTGCTCGGGCGCCAGCAGCGGCCCATCGCCCAACACCTCGCGGGCCATTGCGGTGTGCTCGACCGGAACGAAGTAGGGGTGGGCACCCAGACCGCGCTCGGCCGACAGCTTCAGCATCTTCGGGCCGAGCGCGGCCAGCATGCGCTGCGGCGGCGCGTCGGCGGCTGGCCCAGCGGCGAAGAACATGCCG
>DMQJ01000143.1:0-7538 GCA_003455715.1 Acidimicrobiaceae bacterium
CCACCACCACCCTCGCAGTGGCGAGGCGCCGAGGGTGGCAGCGGCGTCGCGCTGCCCGGAAGGAATCGACCGCAGCACTGGCACGGCCGCGCGCACCACGAACGGGACCGCGACCAGCGCATGGCCGACCGGCACCAGCCACCACTCGCCGCGCCAGTCGAACGGGGCCACGTCGAAGGTGATCAGCATGCCCAAGCCGACGGTGACTGCAGAGGTGCCGAGCGGCAGCATCATCCCCAGGTCGAGCAGCCGCCCGTGGATGCGTGCCCCGGCGATGGCGAGCGAGGCCAACGCGCCGACGGCCAGCGCGATCAGCGTGGCGACCGCGGCATACCGCAAGGACGTGGCAACCGAGGCGAGGGCGTCGACGCCGAGTCCTGCGCCGGGCCTCCCCGGCGAAGGGTTGCCGAGCTGGCGCCACGCCGACAGTGTGAAGCGGCCACCGAGCCGCAC
Organism: Acidimicrobiaceae bacterium; assembly: GCA_003455715.1. Lineage (GTDB taxonomy): Bacteria > Actinomycetota > Acidimicrobiia > Acidimicrobiales > Ilumatobacteraceae > UBA668. The sequence goes on from DMQJ01000143.1 coordinate 454, forward strand.
CGAGCGCACCACCATCACCAGCATCGGCGCCGCCATGACCGCCAGCGTGACAATGGCCGCAATGGGCACGAGGCGACGTTCCTGCCGAGATCGAGGGGCGCGTCGCGGCTCCTGCCCCCGCAGCTCAAGGGCGGCGCGTCGCTGCGCCCGGGACGACCACCACACGACACCGACCAGCAGCAGCATCTGCAGCACGCTGAGCACCGCTGCGCCCGACACGTCGCCGAGTTGCGTGGCGCGGCGAGCGATCTCCACCTCCAGCGTCGGGTTGGCGGCCCCACCGAGTAGCGCAGCGGCGCCGAACGATGTGAACGTGAAGAGGAACACCACCGATCCGGCTGCGATGAGCGACGGTCGCAGAAGGGGAAGCACCACGTGCGCCACCATCTGCCACGGCGACGCTCCCAAGGTGCGGGCCGCGCCGGTGAGGTCGTGCGGTATCGCCGCCCACATGGAGCCGACGATGCGCACCACGACGGCGATGTTGAAGAACACGTGGGCCACCACGACGGCGCGCCCCGTGCCGTGCCACGACTCGGGCAGCAGCGCGAGGAACGCTGCGCCGACCACCACGGTGGGCAACATGAACGGAACGGTCACGACGGCCAGCAGCGCTCGCCGCCCCGGGAAGCGGAAGCGGCCGAGCACGTAGGCGGGTACGCACCCCAGCGCAAGCGTGATGGCCGTGCTGGCGACGGCCTGCGCGAAGGTGAACCACAGCACCCGACCAAGACCCGGCGCGCCGAGTGCGTCGGCCACGGAGCCGGGCTCCAGCACGCGTGCCAGCAGGGTGCCCACCGGCCACAGGAAGAACACGGCGAGCACGGTGGCAGGCACCACCGCTAGGGCCGGTACCAGCCACCGGGGAAGGCGGTTCAGCGAAGGACGATCTGTGTCCACTCGTCCTGCCACGCCTCACGGTTGGCGGCGATGTCGGCCGGGTCCATCGTGTAGGGGTCGGTCGGGGTTGCGCTGAAGCGGACGAACACGTCGGGCAACTCCACGTCGGGGTTCACCGGGTTGACGAACAGGGTGAGCGGCAGCTCGCGTTGGAAGCGTTCGCTCACGAGGAACTCCACCAGCTGTGCGGCTTCGTCGGCGTGGGCGGTGCCGCGCAGCACACCCGCGTACTCCACCTGGCGGAAGCATGTGCCGGTGGCCACGCCGGTGGGGGCGTCGTCGCGCGGAGGGACGGCGAAGACCACCTCGGCCGGTGGGCTGGACGCATAGCTCACCACCAGCGGCCGGTCGCCTCCGCTGCCGCCGCCCGCTCCGCTGAACCGCTCGTAGTAGGCGGTGGTCCAGCTGTCTTCCACCTCCACACCGTTGTCGCGCAACGCGGACCAATACTCCTGCCAGCCGTCAGCGCCGGCGTGGGCAATCGTGGCCAGCAGGAAGGCCAGGCCTGGCGACGATGTGGCCGGGTTCTGGACGACGAGCAGGTCGGCGTAGGCGGGATCGATGAGGTCGTCGAGGGTCTGTGGCGGTTCGAGGCCCATCTGTTCGAACCAGGCGATGTCGTAGTTGACGCACACGTCGCCGGTGTCGACTTCGACCGGGCTCCCCTCGAACACTCCTCCCTCGGTGGCGGCCGACAGCAGGGTGTTGTCGACGCCCCACATCACGTCGCCTTCCGGGTTGCCTGCGGTGAGAACTGCCTTGGTGACCATCGTTCCGGCGTCGCCACCCACCACCACCGTCACCCCGATTCCGGTGGAAGCGGTGAACTCGGCCAGGGCGTCGTTGAGGGCCGTGCCCTCCGTGGGAAACGAGTCGTAGACGACGAGCGTGATGTCGGCGGGCTCGCCGCTGTCGTTCGGTGCATCGTCGTCGGCGCAGGAGGCGACCGAGACCAGCACGAGAGCGGCCGTGAGTAGCCGAGCGGGTAGGGCAAGACTGCGCATCACGGCACCACCACGGTGAGCACACCCGACTCGACAGACACGGTGACGGGCACGGTGGACTCCTTCACGAGATTGCTGAGGCCGCGAGCCTCGGTGGACGAGAGTTCGGCGTCGACGAGATCCCACTGGCCGCCCTGCACCGTCACGCCAGTGCACGGGCCGTGGAGGGCGACGACCGAGAACGTGCGGCCGGCATCAAGGGAAAGGCGGGCGGTGTGCCCGGGATGCGCGACGGCGAGTTCGGTGTCGCCGAGCACGGCGCGCACCGATCGAAACTCGGCAAGTGACGGTGCGCCGAGCGCCAGCATGGTGCCCAGCAGATGGTCGAGCCGATCGAGGGGTGACTGCAGCCCTCCCACCACCAGTAGGTCGAACCCCGCGGCCTCGGCCTCGGTGGCTGCAGCGAACCGGGTGGCCTCTGCCAACGCAAGCTCGGTGTCGGTGAGGTCTTTGTCGGCGGGGTACTCGTCGATGGCGACGCCGTGCTGGTAGGCCCACATGCGGCCGTGAGCGGAGATGGAGTCGAGGTCGCCCACCAGGTGCGTGGGTGCGATGCCCGCGGCCACTGCGTGGTCGAGCCCGCTATCGGCCGCGACGATGGCGGTGGCAGGGTGGGCGCTTTCGGCGGCAGCAACGGCGGCAGGCGACAGGGCCCCACCTCCGACGACAACGATCACTTGCGGCATGCGCACTCCCTCCGCCGGCATTACCCGGATCAGGTTCTCGGGTCGGTGGTGGCGCCCACCCTCTCAGCCCGCCGAACCTGCGAGCTCCCCGTTGATGACAACGACGATGCTACCCGGCAGCGGCCTTGGCGCGCTGCGTCACGATGGTGACGGCTGCCAGCCCGGCGATGACCAGCCCCATGCCCACCACTTGGATGCCGCGCACCGTGGCGTCGAGGAACACGATCGACCAGCCGACGGCGATCGCTGGTTGCGACACCTGCATCATGCTGATGAAGCCGATGGGCACGCTGTGCTGGGCGAACACCATGAGGCCGTGCGCAATGGTGCCGGTGAGCACGGCGAGGATGCCGATGTAGACAACGGAGCGCCACGTGATGTCGTCGAGTGTTCCGGGGAAAACGAACAGGCCGAGCGGCAGCGTGACCACCGCGGCGATGGGCGTGATAGCGGCCATGACGGCGGCCACGGAACGCCCCTGTCGCAAGCTGCGGCTCGTGAGCAGGTAGCCGGCCCACAGCGTCATCGCCGCGACGATCCAGACGACGCCGACCCAGGAGAAGTCGGTCTTGCCAGGGGGAGCGTTGAACAACACGATGGCCAGCCCGGCGAGCGACACGAGCCCGAAGAGCAGCGCCTTTCCGTTGACCTTCTCGTGGAACAGCAGGGCACCGGCGGGAACCACGAGGAGGGGAGTGAGCGCACCGGTGAACTCCGCCGCGGCCACGGTGGTCTTGGTGACGCCGGTGAAGAAGAAGCAGATGTTGAGGCCGAAGAGGATGCCGGGCACCAGCGCGGGCTTGATGTCGGCCCAACTGAGCCAGCGCCGCTCCGTCAACCGGAGGATGACCACCCAGATGATGCTGCACACCACCATGCGCCAGAACGCGATGGCAACGCCCGGCGTATCGGCCAGCTTCACCAACGTGGAGCCGAGGCTGAACGAAAGGATCACGGCCACCAGGGCGACCAGCCCGAGGGTGCGCCCCTGCAGCCGGCGGGTGGAGGCTGGCGGTGTCAGGAGAGGGGCGGCTTCGGTGTTCACGTTGTTGGCCACGCTACCGACCCGACCGTTCGCCACCCCAGCCGGGCGCTCCGACCCGGGTCGCGCCGCCCCCGGCAGGCGAGAATGGCCAGATGAGCAACGACAACGGGGTGCTGCAGGGTCGGGTCGCGCTGGTCACCGGTGGTGGCCGCGGCATCGGGCGAGGGATCAGTGAGCTGCTCGCTGCCAACGGTGCCACGGTGGCGGTGAACTACCGCAAGGACGCCGAGGCCGCGGCCGACACGGTGGCCGCGATCGAAGCGGCCGGTGGTGCTGCCAAGGCATACGCGGCATCGGTCGACGACGCCGACGAGTGCGCTGCCATGGTCGACGCAGTGGTGAACGACTTCGGTGGCGTCGACATCTTGGTGTGCAACGCCGGGATCGCCTCGCGCGGCCGGGCGGTCGCCGACACCGACCCCGACGAACTGGTGCGGGTGCTCACCACTCACGCCTTCGGCCCGCATCACATGTGCCGGTTGGTGCTGCCCTCCATGCGGGCGCGCTCCACGCAGCCGGGTGGGCGCGGCGACATCGTGATGATCTCGTCGGTGGCCACCAACTCCATGTCGGCCAACGGTGCCCCCTACAACATGGGCAAGGCGGCCATGGAGGCGCTGGCCAGCACTCTGGCGAAGGAGGAGCGCCGCAACTTCATTCACGTCAACACGGTGGCTCCGGGCCTGGTGGAGACCGACATGGGGTTGCGCCTCAGCCGAGCGATGACCGGCAACCGAGACATGACCGACCTGAGGTCACTCGACGCCACCTCGCCGTTCGGCCGGGTGTGCCAGCCGGCCGACATCGCTGAAGCCGTGCTGTGGCTGTGCAGTCCGGGTAGCGCTTACCTCACCGGGCAGCGCATCGAGGTCGACGGCGGCGCGTCGCGCATGCGCTGACCGTGCCCAGCGCCGGTCAGGCCGGCTTCACCTCGATGAGGCCCGGCTCGTCGCGCGGCAACTGCACGAACGTGCGACCCGGCGTGAGCAGGATGGGGGTACCGTCGTCGGCCGTGAGCGTGAACGGTTCGGTGCGGTCGGCGCGGCTCCACACGCCGTGCACCACCGTTCCGCCGCTGAACACCCACACTTCGCCGTAGCCCACACTCTGCGCGTCGGGGCTGCCGGAGATACCGGGGAAGTAGGCCATCGCCATCACCACGACGTTGTCGGTGGTGATGAGGTCGCCGTTGCGTTCGTCGTGCGGGCGACCGTTCTGGCTGCGCTCGTACAGGCCGGTGTCGGGATTCCACGTCCACTCTGTGTCGTAGGAGTCCATCGCCACCTTCACCCCACTCGATGGGTCGCCGCTCACTGCGTCGCCCGGCTCGCGGAACTGGAACTGGACCTGGTTGGGGTTGCCGGCCCCCATCGTGGTGCCCACGTCGTAGGCCTTCTCGATGTCGTAGTACAGGTTGTAGGGCACCTTGGCGAAGTCGACCCGGAAGCACGAGTTGCGGCAGTACTGCGGGCTGAGGTTCACCAGGTCGCTGTCGTCGATGGCCCGGGTGACGGTGCCGTTGCCACCCGACCACGCAAGGATCGGCTGGTTGAGTGAGCCGAGCAGGTTCACGTCTTGCAGCCGACCAGAGCGGATGGGGCCGACCGCCTCGTCGGGGAACTGGCTGTGGAACACCACGGCGAAGCGCGACACGTTGTCGTTGATGAGCTCCTCGAACACGATGTCGGCGACGTTCAGCCCGGTGGGTGGAGCGTTGTCGTAGTTGCCCACCTTCGCCACCACGACCGGTCGCAGCGCCGTGAGTGCGTCAGGGGCGGGTAGGCCCGTGAGCGGGTACACCGGCTGGGGTGGCTCCGTGGTGGTGGTGGCGGCCTCGGTGGTGGTGGGCGCCACGGTGGTGGTGGGGGCTGCCTCGGTGGTGGAGGGTGCCGCCGATGTGGGGGCCGGCACGCTGTCGGCGGCGTCGGTGCCCTGGGCACAAGCGGCGGCGAACGACAGGGCGACGACTGCGGCAGCCTGACGACGGAGGGGAGAGCGACGCATGGCGTCGATTGTGGCACCGACGTCCGTCGCGTTGGTGGCACTGTGATGCCGCCGGACGAGACCCTCGGCGCAACCGGCGGTAGCCTTCGGGAGGTGAGTCCTCTCGCCACTGATGCCCCGTCGCAGATTGTCACCATCACCCCCGATGCGCTGGCCGAGCTGGTGCAGTTGCGCGACACCGAACCCGACGCCGACCGTCTCGGGTTGCGGCTTGAGATCATCAGCAAGCCGGGCGAGGACTTCCGCTACGACCTCAGCTTCGATGTGGTCACCAAGGCCGGCTTCACCGACGAGGTCCGCACACACGCCGATGGCGACCGTGCGCTGAAGGTCATCATCCCGGCCAACAGCGTCGCGTTGCTGGAAGGCGCCACCCTCGACCGCACCGAGAGCACAGGGCTTGTCATCCGCAACCCCAACAAGCCGCTGGCCCCCACGGTGGAGGGGCTGGTGCGCAACGACGAACTCAGCGCCTCGGTGGAGGCAGTCATCAGCGGTGAGGTGAACCCCTCGCTGGCAGCGCACGGCGGGTTCGTCACCTACGTCGGTCACGACGGCGAGGGAACGGTGTACCTCACGATGGGCGGCGGGTGCCATGGGTGCTCGATGAGCCGCATGACCATGCTCGACGGGGTGCAGACGATGATCGTCGAGCAGGTGCCCGGGGTGGAGCGTGTGCGCGACCTCACCGACCACACCACCGGCGAGAACCCCTACTACCACTGAAGCCCGTCGAGGCGTTGGCGGGTGGGCCGGGCACCGGCCGCGGTCGAATAGTGTCGTCGCTCATGCGATCCGCTTACCCCCTCCGCCTCGCTTCCCTCGCCCTCGTACTCGTTCTCGCCGCGTGTAGCTCGTCGGCATCCAAGTCGGCATCGGAGACCACCGTCGCCGACAGCACGACGTCGTCGTCGACGGAGTCATCCACCACGTCGAGCATCCACGGAGACACCACCACCACCGCCGACTCGACCACCACCGTGGCTCCGCTTCCGCCTACGGCGCCTCCCACCACGAAGGCGCCGACACCGACGGTGGCCCCCACGCCGGCCCCCACCGCTCCGCCGGTGACCGGCCCGAAGATCACCAGCTACTCCATCACCGGGCCCACCAGTTGCCCGGCCACCGACGTGTCGGTGTCGCTGCCGCCCGTGCCCGTGAAGCTCACCTGGACCGCCACGGGTGCCGACAGCGTCTACATCGCCATCGGCAACCCCGACGGCCCCTACGCCACCGGTCTGCCGCTGTCGGGCAGCTATGAGTTGCCGTCGCCGTGCCCCGGCCCGTTCAGCCAGACGTACTACATCGTCGCTGTCAAGGGCGCGCAGAAAGACGTGAAGTCGAAGACGATCAGTAGCAACAGCTGACGCCGACGCTACGCCGTCAGTCGGTGGCCCGTTCGCCGGTGACCATGAGCGGCTCGCCCACGGCTGCGGCGGCGATGGA
>DMQJ01000143.1:7745-8093 GCA_003455715.1 Acidimicrobiaceae bacterium
GCCCACGGCTGCGGCGGCGATGGAGTCGGCGTCGAACAGGATGGGCCGGAACTCCATCGCCGACACCAGCGCGGTCTGCGAGGTGAAGCCGGGGTTGTCGGGGTCGTCTGGCTGTCCGTAGGTGAGCACCGCTTCGGCCACCGGTCCGTCGGCGGTGAACTCCAGGGTCATCACGAAGCTGTTGCCGAACGTCACCGGGTAGCCGGGCACGTCGGGGTCGCCCACCGGGCCGAGCGTGTTGGCGCCGCTGCAGCAGCCGACGATCGAGGCCGCGCCCTCGCGGTTGCTGCCGCCGGGGATGGGCAGCGGGTCGTCGACGGTGCGGCCGTCGCACTGCACCTCGCCGCG
>DMQJ01000123.1:0-1174 GCA_003455715.1 Acidimicrobiaceae bacterium
GCGCACGCATGGCCGAGGGGCCACGGCCTGTTCGACGGCCACCAGGCTGGGGTGCGACGCCGCCGAGCCTGCTCCGGGAAACAACAGCAGCGGCGTCAGCCGACCGACGCGGCTCACTTGACCAGGTGCTCCAGCAGAATGCGCCGCGCCTCGCCGAGGCGATCGATCGCCGAGGCAGCACCTTCGTCGTCGCCCCCATGGTCGGGGTGTGCGGCGCGCAGCCCGTCGCGGAATCGGGCCATCACGTCCTTCTTCGAGACCTTGCCGGTGCCGTTGGGGAAACCGAGCACCTGCAATGCCCACACTCGCGGGTCGGTAACCCCCACCAAGTCGGCGCGCGCAACGCCAGTGATGTCGGCAACGAACGAGGGGCCGATCGGGCCGCGCCACCGCATGGCACGGTGCAGCACCGGAGCCACTGAACGCCGGGCATCGAGGCTGAGCTTCTCAAGCGCGTAGATGGCGCCGAGCACCTGGACGAGCGGCTTGCCCATCGAGTGCAGGTCGAACTCCACATGCTCGGCGTCGCCGTTCAACTGGTGCACACTCACGGCCAGCCCATGCCGGTCGACCTGGTAACGATGCATGAGACGCGGTTGCACGACGCGGTCGCCGCGAGCCACTTGATCGATGAGCCGACTGATATCGGGGTGGAGGTCGTCGTCGACGCTCGGCAGGTACGCGGCCACCACGGCGGCGAGCAACACCCCGCCGAGGCCGGGAGCCGGATCGGTGGGCAGCACCAGATGACCGAGCGCGATGCGACGAGTGGGCGTAGCGGGGCGGGTATGCCAGATCTGTAGCTCGGCGAGCAGCACCGAAGGCCTCAGATGTAGGGACGGAGCAGGTCGTGCAGCTCCTCGGCGATGTCCATCGCCGCATCTTCGTCGGGGGTGTCGTCGTCGACCAACGCGCCGGCCAGTTCGTCGGCCAGCTCGCACACGCGCTTCCAGAGGCGCACGTCGACTCCGTACGGCGGGCGCTCCGATTCCGCCGCGTCGACTGCTTCCAGCAGCTGTTCCAGGCCGTTGGCATCGAGTGGATCTCGCCGCAGCCGATCGCCTGCCAGGAAGAACACCGTGAGCGTTTCGAACGGAAGGCGATCGTCGTCGGCGTCGGCCTCCTCGTCGAGCGCCTCGGCGAGGCCGACCTCGCCGTTCTCCACCATGTCCAT
>DMQJ01000123.1:1354-7423 GCA_003455715.1 Acidimicrobiaceae bacterium
ATGTCCATCAACGCTTCCACCACGTCTTCATCGGCGGTGTGCACGGCGAGCACCTGACCGGACCAGCGGAATGGAATGCCCTGGCGGGTGAACGCCCGAGCGAGCACCTCCCGATCCGACTCCGGCCATTCGTCGAGGTCGTACTCGGTGGCGGGCTCACCGTCAGTGATGTCGATGGGTTCGGCAGCCGGGTTGTCGCGGGCCTCCCCGGCGGCGCCGTCGTAGACGATGCCAAGACGCGCTTCCACCGTGTTGACCACACCGTCAGCCGCTGCCTCGAACTCCTCTGGCACCAGCAGATCGGAACCATCCCACGCGTGCGGCACCTCTGCCTCGGCGAGCTCGGCGGCCAGCTCTGCCTGCTGATCGAACGACCACATCGACAAGTCGTACACCACCCGAGTGGCATCGGGATCGTTCGGATTCCAGTGGTCGCTCACCCGCCCGACCCTACCGGCAGGTGGCGCTCCAGGAAGGCGTGTGCTCGCAGATATTCGTCGACGCGGTGCTCACGACGCCTCACTCCGTGGCCCTCCCCCGGATAGACGTGCACCTCGACGGTGCCGCCGGCCGTGCGGACTCGTTCGGCGAACACCAGTGTTCGGTCCACCGGCACGACGGCGTCGTCTGCTCCGTGCAGCAGCAAGATCGGCCGGGCAGTGAACCGCTGTGCGTGCAGAATGGGCGACCGCTCTCGGTAGCGCTCCTCTGCTTCCGGAAGCGGGCCGACGAGTCGCTCGGTGTAGTGGCGCTCGAAGCGGTGGGTGCGAGCGGCCATGTCGAGAAGGTCGGTCACCGGCGAGAGTGCCACCACTGCCGCCACCAACTCGGGAGCTGCGGCGAGCACACCGAGCGCGGTGAAACCTCCCGACGAACTGCCGAACACCACCGTGTGCTCAGGACGCGACACTCCCTTGGTCGCCAGGCAGTCGAGCACGTCGACCACATCGGCCACGTCGAGTTCGCCCCAGCGTCCGTTCAGCGCCTGCTGGTATGCGCGACCATGCCCCGACGACCCCCGGTGATCAGGCACGACCACGTTCCAGCCCTGTCGACACCAGAAGGCGACGCGCGGCAGGAAGCTCACCGGCCACTGGTCGGTGGGTCCACCGTGCAGGAGCACCATCAGTCGATGACTCTCATCGATTCCATCGCCGGTCGCCCGGTACAGCCGAGCGTGCACATGGCCGCCGAGCGTGGCGTCGGAACTGGCGACCTGCAGCAGTTCCGGCTCGACCAGCGCCTCCGCTGGCCATGCCTCACCATCGAGGTGGCGGGTTGCCGTCCGCTGCCAGGTCGTGGTGTCGTACTGCACCAGCTGCGGTGGCGTACGTGCGCCCGATCGAATCGCCACCAACCGGTGTCCGCGCCACGACAGGTGCTCGTGCACTCCACGGGCAATCTCGCGCACGACAGGCACTGACACGTCGGCCACGCACAACCGCCCGAACCCGTCCTCGTTCCGCGCAAATGCCACCTGCTGGCCATTCGGAGCGACCGCCACCGTTCGCTGCCGTGGGCCCCACAACGGCGCCGCGTGCTCGAATCGATCACCGAGCAGCGGCGCCTCGTCGACCCACACCTGGGCCCAGCCGTCGTCGTCGCGAACGCTCACTGTCCTGCCTGCGGATGTGACGTGCACCTGCTGCACCGAGCCCGGCGGCCGCACCTCCTGCGTGGTTCCGTCGCGCCCGCGAACCACCAGGCGCGACCTGTCCCACGGCATGTCTGGCGCGTCCCACGCCACCCATCCGACGGATCCGTCAGCGGCCACCCACGGGTCGGCGACGAAGTCGGCCGTGCCCGCATCAAGTCGCGTCGGAATCCCTCCTCGCAACGTCACGCGCCACACCTCGGCCTGGTCGACGACATACACCACTGCTCGGCCGTCGAGGGTGCAGACAGGCGCTGCCGCCATCCGGTCGGGGCCGTGGGCTGTCAGGCGGCGGGCGGGCGTTCCGCCGAGACGCTGATGCCAGAGGTTGCCATCCTCTGCCAGGTACACCACCCCGAGCGACGCCACGGTCCAGCACCACGTGCCATCTGCCGACCCGTATGGCGCGCGCAACATCGGGCGGTCGGCGAGCACCTGCCGAACGGTGACATCGGCGTCGTCGGCAGCGGCGTCAGCAGGGGCGAACGTCTCCACCTCCAGGTGCACCCGCTCGTCGACACCCACCACCACACCCACAAGTTCGCCGTTCGGCGACACCTGTGGATCGCCGAACCATTCCCGCGGCACGGCGCGCCACGCGTCACTCCTCAAGGCCTCCCGTGCCATCTCCAGCACGCTACGTGGTCACTGCATCACTCGCGTGTTCATTCCCTTGAAAATCGTTCGACACGGCCGCGCTCGCTCGGGCACACTCTCGACCGTTCGCTGACGACCGAAAGGAGGTGCCCCGATGTTGATCTCACTGCCCACCACCACCCTGTTGCGTGGCGGCGCTGCCGTCGGGCTGCGCCCCTCCGGTCGCACTGCTGGCTGAACACGGTCGGCCTGGCCCGTCCACGCACCCTCACTGCCCGGGCCCTCTGACGCGCTCGCGTCGATCCCCAACCAACCCAACCAACCCAACCAACCAAGGAGTTCCCTCATGTGGACCACCCATCACGTCGATCTCGTTCACCGCGTCGCCCACGACCGCCACCAGCGGCTGATGCGCTCCGCGACCCACCTCCGGCGCGAGCCGGTACGGGAACGTGAACGACATCGAACCCGACCGAGCCGGTAACCCGGCTCACCGTGCGGGGGCTCGTCCAACAGGACGGGCCCCCGCTGACGTTCGCGGCATACGGGCCACGCGACCGTTGCCGACTACCGTGGACCCTGTGAATGCGAACAGCCAGCGTCCCGACCGCAACCTCGCCCTCGAACTCGTGCGTGTCACCGAGTCGGCTGCTTTGGCAGCCTCGCGCTGGGTCGGACGAGGCGACAAGAACGGTGCCGACGCCGCAGCCGTCGACGCCATGCGCACCGTCCTCGCCACCGTGCCGATGGACGGGGTGGTGGTCATCGGCGAGGGCGAAAAGGACGAAGCCCCCATGCTCTACAACGGCGAGGCCGTCGGCGATGGCACAGCGCCGCTCACCGATGTTGCGGTCGATCCCATCGACGGCACCACCCTCACCGCCAAGGGCCGTGCCAACGCAATCGCCGTCATCGCAGTGAGCGAGCGCGGCACCATGTTCAACCCCGGTCCGTGCGTGTACATGCACAAGATCGCCGTCGGCCCCGACGCGGTCGGCAGCATCGACATCACCGCCACGGCCTCACAGAACCTTCGCTGGGTGGCCAAGGCCAAGGGCGAGAACGTACGCGACCTCACGGTGGTCATCCTCGATCGCGACCGCCACACCGACCTCATCGCCGAGGTGCGTTCCACCGGCGCCCGGGTGAAGCTCATCACCGACGGCGACATCTTCGGCGCCATCGCCACCTGCTGGCCCGACGCAGGCGTCGATGTGCTCATCGGTGTCGGTGGCACGCCCGAGGGTGTCACGGCCGCGGCAGCATTGAAGTGCATGGGTGGCGAGATCCAGGGCCGACTTGCGCCGCGCGACGCCGCCGAGCGTGATGCAGCGCTCGCCCTCGGCTACGACCTCGACCGCGTGCTCACCACCGACGACCTCGTGCAGGGCAACAATGCCTTCTTCGCTGCCACCGGGGTGACCGACGGCGATCTGTTGCGCGGTGTGCGTTACGACGGCGCCCGCGCCCGCACCCAGAGCCTGGTAATGCGATCGAAGAGCGGCACCGTGCGCATGATCGACGCTTGGCATCGCATCGACAAACTCTCGTCGTTCGCGGCGGTCGATTACTGACGCTCCGCACCGTCAGGTTCGCTGCACCAACCCGCTGAGACGGCGGGCCAGGCCGCGGGGCGTCACCCCGACCGCGGTGCTCATCGCCTTGTAGAGCACACCGGGCACGCTCAGGGCCTTGCCCCGGGCCACGTCGCGCAGGCCGCACGCGGCCACCTGATCGGCGTCCATCCAGGCGAATTCGGGATAGCTGTCCTGGTAGCCGCTGCTGTTGCTGACACTGATGAACTCGGTGCGAGTGAGGCCCGGACACAGGGTGGTGACATGCACGCCGGTGCCCCGGGCCTCCTCATGGAGGCTTTCTCCGAGGCTGGTGACGTATGCCTTGGTGGCCGCGTACACGGCCAGCCCGGGTGCCGGCTGGAAGCTCACCACACTGCTCACGTTCAGCAGGTAACCCCGCCCCACCGGCGCCATTGCAGCCAGCGCTGCGTGCGACAAGCGGGTGAGCGCACGCACGTTGAGCGCCACCTCCCGATCAAGGCGGCCTGGGTCGAGCTCGTAGAACTTCCCCGATGTGCCGAACCCGGCGTTGTTCACCACCAAGTCGACGCCGTCGGCAACTCGTGCCGCAACAGCATCCACACCGGCGTCGGTTTCGAGGTCGGCGACCAGTGGCGACACCGACGGATAGCTCTCGGCGAGCAGTTGAAGGCGATCGCCCCGGCGCGCCACTGCAACCGTGGGTACACCGGCATTGGCCAACTGCTGCACCATTGCCTGGCCGATACCACTGGACGCGCCAGTGACGAGAGCAGATCGAAACGGAAGTGAGGCGGGCATGGCGCCCACGCTATTGCCAACCGGTCAGTGTGCGCCCTGTGAGGTGCCCACAATGCCGCCGGATGCAGCCAGTCGAGCATGCGCTCGTGCCAGCGCGCTGACGGCTTCGGCGTCGTGCTCGCGACGGAGCGACTCCTCGGCGGCGTCCTTCGCGCGCTGGGCGCGACCACGATCGATCTGGTTGCCCAGTTCGGCGAGGTCGCTGAGAATGCTCACCGTGTTGCCCGCCACCTGCACGAAGCCACCGTGCACCGCCACGTCGAGCACGGTGCCATCGGCCAACGTGACGCGAGTGTGGTTCTCGGTGAGTGCGGCCAGGAACGGGGCATGGCCGGGCAGGAAGGCGATCTCGCCACCACCGAGGGTGCGAGTGATCACCTGCGTGGCTTCGCCGGAGAAGAGCACCTTCTCCGGCGACACCAACTGAACCTGCATCGTTGCCGCCATGATCAGCCAGCCTGCTCGGAGAGAGCCTTCGCCTTGGCGAGCACCTGCTCGACGCCGCCAACGTTGAGGAAGGCCTGCTCGGGCACATCGTCGAGTTCGCCGCGCAGGATCGCGTCGAAACTCTCGACGGTCTCGGCCACCGGCACGGTCTCGCCGGGAACGCTGGTGAACACCTCGGCCACGTAGAACGGCTGGCTGAGGAAGCGCTGGATCTTACGGGCGCGGCTCACGGTGAGACGGTCTTCGTCGGAGAGCTCGTCGAGACCGAGGATGGCGATGATGTCTTGGAGCTCCTTGTAGCGCTGCAGGTTCTCCTGCACGCCACGGGCCACCCGATAGTGCTCGGCGCCGACGATCTCGGGGGTGAGAATGGTCGACGTGGAGGCCAACGGGTCGACGGCCGGGTAGATGCCGAGGGCGGCCACCTGGCGGCTGAGCTCGGTGGTGGCGTCGAGGTGGGTGAAGGTGGTGAACGGCGCCGGGTCGGTGTAGTCGTCGGCGGGCACGTAGACGGCCTGCAGCGAGGTGATCGACCGGCCACGGGTGGAGGTGATGCGCTCCTGCAGCTGGCCCATCTCGTCGGCCAGGGTGGGCTGGTAGCCCACGGCCGAGGGCATACGGCCGAGCAGCGTCGACACTTCAGAGCCCGCCTGCACGAAGCGGAAGATGTTGTCGACGAAGAGCAGCACGTCTTGGTTCTGCACGTCGCGGAAGTACTCGGCCATGGTAAGAGCCGAGAGGGCGACGCGCAGGCGCACGCCCGGCGGCTCGTCCATCTGGCCGAAGACCAGCGCGGCCTTCTCGTACACGCCCGACTCCTGCATCTCCAGACGGAGGTCGGTGCCCTCACGGGTGCGCTCGCCCACGCCGGCGAACACCGACACACCACCGTGGTTCTGGGCCACGCGGCGGATCATCTCGGTGATGAGCACCGTCTTGCCCACACCAGCGCCACCGAACAGGCCGATCTTGCCACCCTGCAGGTACGGGGTGAGCAGGTCGATGACCTTGATG
>DMQJ01000123.1:7649-8226 GCA_003455715.1 Acidimicrobiaceae bacterium
CCTTGATGCCGGTCTCGAACATCTTGGCGTTGGCCTCGAGCGTGTCGAACGCCGGTGCGTCGCGGTGAATGTCCCAGCGCTCCAGATCGTCGGCGTAGCCGGGTTCGGCGTCGAGGGCCTCACCCCACACGTTCCACACGTGGCCGAGCACCTTGTCGCCCACGGGCACCTGGATGCCGTGGCCGCTGTTGCGCACGGGGGTGCCGCGCTTCAGGCCGTCGGTGGGCTTCATGCACACCGCACGCACTCGGCCGTCGCCGAGCTGCTGGGCCACCTCGGCCAGCACCTGCACATCGGTGCCGTCGACACTGATGGTGAACTCCAGCGCAGTGTTGATCTCGGGCAGTTCGCCGCGAGGGAACTCGACGTCGATCACGGGGCCGGCAATGCCGACAACCCGGCCGTCCTTGCGTTCGTTCTCAGTCATGGTCATGAGAGGTGCTCTTTCTCAGTGTCGTGTCTCTGGCACGCCGTCAGGCGTGGTACTTCTGGGCGTGGAGGGTGCGGGCTTGGTCGATCCAGTTCTCGCGCTCGATCCGCCCGGGGAAATCGAGTTCGTTGCCGATGCGCTCGGCAT
>DMQJ01000377.1:0-13223 GCA_003455715.1 Acidimicrobiaceae bacterium
GCTCTTCCGATCTACCGCCAAACGAACCCACTAAACCACCTAAAGACATCTCACATTGGTGGGTTTAGGTGGTTCTTATGCGTCGTTTCCAACGTGCCGACACCCTTGATCCGGTCCCAGGCAGCATCGTGGCTCTCCTCCGAAAAATCGGCCAGACACCAGCGCTCCAGTGGGCCACAACGTGGTTGCCCCTGAGCACGCTGGCCTGAGACTCGACAGCGAAGTTCACCGAACCGAACGTGAACTGGAGGTCGTACTGCCCGACGCGGACCTGGGTGGTGAACTCACCCACGACCGCCGACAGGTCAAGGTCGTGAGGGACTCCGTACATGATCGACAGTCTGGCCGAACAAAGAGCCGTCCGCTCGGGGAAGTCCGTCTCCCTGGGAAGCTGGCGTGGTAGGCAACACAACGTGTTGTGCCCTGCCCCGTTCATCCGCTTGTCCGCCTCGCTCGACACTGGGGTGGCAAAGTGAGGTGGCTCTCTGAGGTTCGTCGGCGCCTGTTGCGGTTCGGGCCGCTGCCAGCTGTCGGGCGCATCCCGGTCGAAGCGGTCGCCCAGCTCGGCTACTCGAGCCAGCTCGGCCAAGACGTCTTGGTCGACCGGCTGCTCGCGGGGCGGCGCGACGGTGTCTTCGTCGACGTGGGCGCCCACGACGGCGTCACGCTCAGCAACTCCTACTTCTTCGAACGTGAACGTGGATGGTCGGGGGTCTGCATCGAGCCGTCGCCCGAAGTGTTCCCTCGCCTTGCCGCAGCGAGGTCAGCCATCTGCGTGAATGCCGCGATCGGGCCTCGTGGAGGCACGGCCGAGTTCAACATGATCGAAGGCGAAGGCGAGATGTTGAGTGGCATGTCGTCGGCGTACTCGGCGCGCCACCGTCGGCGTTTGCAGGCTGATCCGAACGCGGCTGCCTCGACGGCGGTGACGGTGAATGTTCGGCGGCTCGACGAGGTGCTGAGAGAGCACTGGATCCATCGGGTCGACCTTCTTTCGATCGACGTTGAGGGCGGCGAGGCTGGTGTCCTCGACTCGATCACGATGGCGGAGTTCTCCGTCGAATTCGTGTTTGTCGAGAACAACTACTCGTCGCTGGCAATTCGTCGCCGGATGTGGAAGCAGGGTTACCAGTTGCTGATGCGCCTGGGCTGGGACGACCTGTACGTCCCACGCGGCTGGTCGCTTCCGTCTGGACCTGATGATCAACGCCCTGACCTTCCGGGCTCGCAGCGAGGGGGACTCCCGCAATGAACCCGATCGCTTCCGTTCGGTATCGCCTCAGTCGCCGACGCCGGCGCGCCCCGGCCGAGCGGCACTGGGTGCGAATCGTCATGGACCGGGAGGTGGAAGCGCTGCTCCGCGGGCTCGGCCCGGCGTCGCTTCATGCCGCGGAGATCAGTGGTGACGGCCGTGGACATCTCGGGTGGCAGGAGTTCACCAGGCTCGACTTTCCCGACTTCGACCTGGTGAACCCCCACGATGTGGGCCAGTTCGATGTGGTGGTGTGTGAGCAGGTGCTCGAACACGTCACGCAGCCGTTCACTGCCGCCACGACGCTTGCTCAGCTCACCAAGCCCGGTGGTCACGTGCTCGTCTCTGTGCCGTTCCTGCTGCGCGTGCACGAGGCGCCCATCGACGCCTGGCGGTTCACGCCAACAGGGTTGCGTCTGTTGCTGGAGTCCGCAGGCCTGACGGTCGTGACCGTTGGCTCGTGGGGTAACCCGTGGTGCGTGCGCGCCAACCTCACCGACTGGATGCCGTTCGGCCGACGGCACCAGTTGCTGCGTCGATGGTCGCTGGCCAACAACCCGGAGACGCCGATGGTGGTGTGGGCGCTGGCCGGGCGTTGACGCTCAGGCTTGTCGAGCACGGTGCCGTCGGCGCGCTTCCATGCGATCTGTCAGAGCACGAATGGCGACGATCGGGCGTGCCTGCCTCGAGACAGGCGTCCCGGTCCATGCCACAGCTCGTACGAAGTGATCGATCATCGTTTCGACATTGGCCGCGGCGGGCAGTTGGCCGTCTCGAAACCATGGTTGGGCCAGCAATGATGCGGCGGCATCCTCGTCGGTGTCGAGCTCGATCACCTTTGCCAGCACGTCCTTCTCTGACGCGAAATCGTGGACATTTATGAACCGCTCTGGGTTGAACTCCTGAGCGATCAGCGGGTCGCCCCAGTAGATGGGAATCGTGTCCGCAGCGAGAGCGTGAATGATCTTCTCAGTCGTGTAGCCCGGCCGAGACGAGTTCTCGCATGCCAAGCTGAACTTGGCTGTCCTGAGGAACTCAAGCTTGTCAGCGACGGGCCCGCCCACGTTGTTACGAAACCGACCGCCTGATGCCACCTCCCGGTAGCTGTCAAGCGCATCGTGCAGTCGGTTCCGCACCGCCCCCGTTGGGTTCGACACCACGGTTGCTGCGAACCTGCTCTTCGATTTCAGTAGCGATGCTGGGTCGCCCGGGATTCGCTCGGGGTGGAGGTCGAGGTGTACCACCCAGAGCGGCAGCCGATGATGCCGACTGCTGTTGTGGTAGTCGGAGGTGAACGCCCAATCGAACCTGGAGCGCGGCCAGGGTCGGTTCTCCCAACTCAAGAGGACCCGTGTGCACGCGAACCGCTCGTGGTCGTGACCGAAGACCGACGAAACCACGACGTCAGCCTCCGCCGGCGACTGCGCAATGTCGAACTCAAGTCGTCGGCGCAGTTGCTGGACAAACCACTCGTCCTCTGGGACGAAGCCCTCCCAGAAGTCGGTGAACGCGAGTCGCAGGGCCATGTCGGAGAACTACCGGATGAAGCGCCGCCGTAGTGCGTTCTTCGCAGATGTCCCCACGTGACGCAACGCCTGCGAAGTCGACACGGGCCGGGTGGCACGTCGTACCCAGAAGGCCAGTAGCTCAGGGTGGACGACGTCGAGCATCGGCGGGTTGGCCGCAACGAGCTCTGCGGCACGAGACACCAAGTCGGAGCGAGCGCTGTTGACGAACACGAGGGCGTTCTGTCGGTAGAACGCCTCCACATCGGCGTCGTGCCACACCCGCGGACGCACGATGTCGAAGGCGAGGTAGCCGTTGCCACCGAAGCGATCGGCCCACGTGTGTTGGAACTCAAGAGTGATGTGGTCGGTGCCGAGTTGGCCGGGGATGGCAGCAGAGAAGAGCACCACGTCGGCGAGCGCGCAGAGGTCGGCGACGAAGCTGTCGCTGCGAGCCGCAGGTAGGTGCTCGGCTACCTCGAGGCTCATCGCCAGATCGAACCGTCGAACGGGCGCGGGCAACGAAACGGCGAGCTCGGTGGGGGTGAATCGATCTTTCGGAATGCGCAAACCAGCGTCGATGGCGTAGGCGCCGTCGAGCCCCCGAACCTCGTCAACCCCGAGGCGCTGCGCGGCCGCAAGCCATGTGCCAACGCCGCACCCGACATCGACCACCGAGGTCGGCCGCAGCAACTCGAACACGACAGGCAGCACCGCATCTGCACTCCGTTCGGAGCCGGCTGCCTGGGCGCCGTAGAAGTCGTGGTCGTAAGGGGTCATTTGCTCTGTGGAAGTCAGCTCGAGAGACGTCACGCTACCTACACTCGTCGGGTGGCTCGTGGATCACTGAGTGAACGCTGATGGAGGCTTCGACAACGTCGCCACTCATCACAGTGGTGATACCCACCTACAACCGCAAGACGTCAGTCGTCTCGGCGCTGGAGAGCGTTCTGTGCGAGTCCGACGATGACCTTCAGGTAGTCGTCGTTGACGATGGCTCCACCGACGGAACCTGCGAGGCATTCGACGAGTTGCTCGACCCGCGCGTCCGTCTGATCCGCCAGGAGAACCGTGGTGTGAGCGCTGCTCGGAACGCCGGCCTGGCCGCAGCGGAGGGTGAGTACGTCACCTTCTTGGACTCCGACGACCTCTACCTGCCGGGCTGGTGGGCAGAGATCAGCTCGGCCTGCCGAGGTGGAGAGGTCGACCTTTGGTCATGCTCGGCTCAACTGCGACATCAGGACGATCGGGTGGACATCGAACAGCCGCGCCCACTCGGTCCAGCCTTTGGAGGCGTCGAGGCGCTCTACCTAGCCGGCACGTTTGCCGTCCGACGTCGACATGTCACGGCGTGCGGCGGATACCTCGATGGTCTTCGATACGGAGAGAACACAGCGCTGGGCTTGGCGTTGGGCTCGGTCTTCGAGTCAGGTGCGGTGGTGAAGAGCACGACCCGGCCATTCTTGCGTGTCGACCGTCGCCCGCGGCCATACGACGCTGCACTTCTTCATGAGTCCGGGACTCGTGTGCTGGAAGTGTTCGCCCATCGGCTTGCACTTGATCCGCAGGTCTCCGCTGATGCTCACGCGGTGGCTGGATGGGCGGCGGTCAGGAGCGGTCATCGGCTGGTCGGGATCCGTCGGCTCTTCCGATCATGGAAGCAGCGCCCTTTCGATGCGAAGCGCCTTCTTCGGCTGCTTGTCGGTTTCGTTCGGCCGACTGACGCCTCACTTCAGCGGACCGGTCGTCGACTGCGGGGGTGGAGACGCCTCGCGCGGACGATTCGGCAGCATCCTTCGAACCGCGGCAGTCAGTTGTCCAGATGGTGGGCGGTGCTTCGTTTCGAGCTGTCAGCGATCGGAGGTCGCAGCGTCGACCTGCGGTTCGCCGAGCGCAGCGTTGTCAGTGTCCGTAAGCAGGGCGACTCGTCGTCGCGTGTGGTGTTTGCTCGGCTTCCCGATTGGCCAGAGATGGAGTTCTGGCGCCGACTGCTGCGACCGGGCGATCTATTCGTGGATGTTGGGGCGAACGTTGGGCTGTATTCGATGATCGCTGCGGAGTGCGGTGCCGAAGTGATCGCATTCGAGCCGGCAGCCGACATGGCCGCCGCGTGTGAGAGAAACCTCGCCCGAAACCGGGTAAAGGGAACGGTTGTCCGCGCCGCAGTTGCAGATCGCTCTGGACGGACGAATCTTGCGGGACCCGACCCAAATCGCCGACGGCTCGTGCTCGACGCCATCGGCGACGACGCTGACACGGTCGACGTCGTCCGCCTCGATGACGCGCTTGCATCACGAGCGCCCACCGGGATCAAGGTCGACGTTGAGGGCTTCGAGAGATTGGTGGTGCAGGGAGGTATCGGCACCCTGGCGTCGCCGGGGCTCAGGGCCGTGCAGCTGGAATGGAATGACCTCTCAGTGTCTGCTCTCGGTGAGGACCGCGAACCGCTCGCCCAGGAGTTGTTCGCAGTCGGGCTTCGGTTGTTCCAATGCCGCGTCGGCACGGACCGCTACGTGGAACACCTGGGGGTGGCGCCGCCGTTCGGGCCCGACGTCATTGCGACGAGTGACGATGCGGTGGCGGAGCTCCTCCTGGCTTCGCCATGGTCCTCGGTGACTTAGCGATGCTTATCCACTGGTACTGGCCCCACCCTCATCGCACAGATCATCCCGTTGCTGCAGAAGTCATGCGGCCGGGCGACTCCCTGGTGGTGCAAGCGCTTCGCTCGTATCGGGGTGAGCCCTTGTCCGGCTCGCACTCCTATCCCGTGGTGAGAGACCTGCCCGACCCTGCGCCCCGGAACAGGGTGGGTCGCGCCCTCACGCCAGTTCGTGCTGTTGTCCGGTCCTTCCGACGGCGTCGGCTCGCTCGGTTGGCCGACGTCGTGCATGTGGAGACCATTACCTACGAGGTGGATGCCTTTACTCTTCCTCGACTGGCCCGCAGCGTTCCGACGGTGGTGATGGTGCACGACGTCGAGCCGCATGCACAGCGGCTCCCCCATGCTGTGCACTCTTGGCTCTCGCGGCGTGTATACCGGTCTACGGCCCACTTCGTGGTCTATCACCGCGTTCTCGCCGAGGAACTTGTAACGCGCTACGGCATGGTGCGAGAGCGAGTGCATGTGGCTCCGATTCCGACTTCCCCCCAGCCGCGTGAGACTCGTGTGCCCGATGCCGAGTGCCCGACGGTGTTGCTCTTCGGGTCGCTGCGAGCCAACAAGGGCATCGATGACTTCCTCCGGGCGCTGCCCTTGCTCACCGAGCCGAGTCTCCGGGTGGTTGTCGCCGGGGGAGGAGAGCGGGAGATCGAGTCTCGACTGCGCGCGCACCAGGCCATGGATCCGCGGCTAGAGCTGGAGTTGGGGCAGGTTGACGACCATCGGAAGTGGGAGTTGTTCGAATCGGCCTCTTGCGTAGTCCTTCCTTACACGTCGTTCCACTCGCAGAGCGGTGTTCTGGCCGACGCGTATTCGGCTAGCCGACCACTCGTCGTCACTGACGTTGGAGCGATCGGTCCAACTGTTCGTGATGACCAGACCGGCGAGGTCGTGCCGCCGAGCGATCCTGCGGCCCTCGCAGCAGCGATCGACAAGGTACTGAGGGCTGGTGTCCCTGCCTACGCCGACCGCCTCGCCGCTGCCGTCGTGCGTCACGAACCTCGTGCTGTCGGTGCGGTACTCCGGGAGGTCTACGAGACGGCTGCACGGGGAAGGTCGACATCGTGAGTAGCACTCCGCTTGTCTCCGTGGTGATGCCTGTCTTCAACGCCATGCCGTACCTCGCGGCATCGGTTGAATCGGTGTTGTCCTGCGGCCTTCCACTTGAACTCGTGGCCGTGGACGATGGCTCCACGGACGGAAGCTCGAAGGTCCTTGCCCGAATGGCGCAGGCCGATGCCAGGATCACCTTGCTGCGGCACGATGCGAATGAGGGCCTGGTGAGCTCATTGCTTGACGGGGTTGTTGCATCGGCAGCGCCCCTCATCGCTCGGCTCGACGCCGACGATGTATGCCGCTCTGGCCGACTCGAGCATCAGTACGCAGCGATGTTGGACGACCCCGATCTCGTCTTGTGTTGGACGGACTACGAACGAATCGGTCTTGCAGATGAGCCGCTTGGGATCGTCCGCTCGCCACGCTCCCACGAAGCAGCGGTCCTCGCCCTCAGCAACGGAAACGCCATCCTTCACTCCAGCGTGATGATGCGTCGATCCGCGCTGGATTTGGTGGGCACCTACTCGGCCGAAGCGTACCCAGCGGAGGACTACGACTTGTGGTGCCGCCTGCTGTCGGTCGGGCGCGGTCGGGGGCTGCCGATCGTGGGTGTGGGTTACCGAGTGAACCCGGCCGGCATCTCACAGCGGAACATCGAACTGCAGGCCGAGGCGGCAGCAAATGTTCGCCAGACGCAACGGCAACGTCTGGGCCGCCCAGGAGTCGAGCCGCGCGGCGTGCTGCGAAGGTTGGGTGACGTGCGGCGCCGGGCCGGTGTCGCCGCGGACGAGGCCCGGAGGCACTCGAACGCGACAGACGAGGTCTACCGGGAGGCGGCTCGCCAGGCGTTCTTGGTCGTAGCGAAGCTGCCGAAGCTGGTGCGCTGGATGATGGTCATTTCGCGACTTCCCCGCGCAATGCCTGTCTTGTTGCGAGGCCGCGGCATCGCCCGGCATTGAGAGCCACTGTGCCAAGAAGCGTCCACCCGGGAGCTCGGGTCACTGGACTCACTACTGCTCTCGCCCCGGCGACAAGCGCCGACTTAAGAACCCCGCCAAGTCGATAGCGAGGAGCCTCAGCCGGGTATCCGGGCCGGTTCGCGAGCCTTGCCTGGGCCGCCCCTTGCTTGTAGCGGCGCTTCAGCATCTCAGTAGCGGAGTCGCGCTGGCGGTGGTGGACGATCGCTTCGGGCGCCCACTGCAATCGAAACCCGGCGCCCCAGGCTCGATGGAAGAACTCTGTCTCATCGCCATGTCCGACAACGTCGAGGGCGAAGCCTCCCAGCTCCGACCACATGGACTTGGTAAAGCCGCAGTTGGAACCGTGCCCGGTGTCGCGGAATGGTGTCGGACCCGGCAGGTCCATCACGTCGGCTCCGCCCCAGAGGCTGCGGGTGCGCGGTGAGTTGAGCCGAGCAAACTCGAGCGGACCAGCTCCCCACGTCTTGGTCGACACCGTCGCCGAGAGTTCGGCAACCCATGCTGTCGACACGACGTCGTCGGCGTCGCAGATCAAGACCACTGAGCCGTCAGGTGTCGCTGCTACGCCTGCGTTTCGGGCTCGATTGATGCCACGGACGGGTTCGTTCACGACCCGTATGTCCATTCCTGCGTCGGCGAAGGAGTGGACGATGGCGAGGGTGCTGTCGGTGGAGCCGTTGTCCACCACGATCGTCGTGAAGGCGGGTGCGCCGACCTGCTCTCGAAGCGCAGCCAACTGCTCTGCCAGGGTCCCGGCAGCGTTCAAGGCAGGAATGACCACGCTCACGGTTGAAATGGACTGGGGCACATGGCGATGGTAGGTCCAGCTTCGGCAGGCCTGGCACACTTGCGTTGTGCTCAGCGTCGTGATCCCGCTCTACCAGGGCGAGGCACACTTGGAAGAGCTCCTTGAAGCGCTCGAACAACAGGTGTCAGTGCCGCCCTTCGAGGTGGTCGTCGCCGACAACGGGTCGACGGACGCCGGTCCGTCCATCGCTCGCTCATGGTCGGGACGTCTGCCCTTACGAGTCGTCGATGCCTCAGCGCGACGAGGCCAGTCGGCAGCCCGAAATCTTGGTGCAAAGGCCGCGCGATACGAGTCACTGGTCTTCCTCGACCAGGACGACGTTCCGGCGACCGACTACCTGGCGAGGATCGGGGAGGCGCTGCAAACATCACCCGTGGTAGCGGCCCGCATGGAGTTGACTCGGCTCAACGTCGGCTGGCGTTCAACGGTGCGAAGCCTCGCGCAGACTGAGTCGCTTGCATCGGGCCCACCTTACGAGTGGGCGTACGGCGGCTCGCTGGCCATGCTCCGAAGAGCGTTCTTTGCCGTTGAAGGATTCGACGAATCGATCACGCCAGCGGGTGAGGACGAGGATCTGTGCTGGCGCCTTCAACGGGCAGGATTCTCCTTGGTGTTCGCGTCACAAGCCGTTCTGCATTACCGCCTCCCTACAAGATGGCGCGACCTCTTCCGCCAGGGATTCCGATATGGAAAGGCCCAACGGGTCGTCGACGCGAAGCATGCCGTTGCGGTGAGACCGGGGTACTTGCCAAGACAACTCCTTACGCGGTTGCTCATCGACGGAGCACTGAGCCTCGTGTCTCTACGGATCGAGGAGCGTCATCGCCGAGCGTTCCTAGCCGGCCGGAGGCTTGGGCTGCTTCGCGCGAGGAACGTCAACAGCGTCGGTCGATCAGAGCCTCAGGGAGTACCGAGAGGAAGCCATGACCGTTGAATACTCAACACTGAGCGCTGAGCCTGGGCGGATTCGAGTACGCCGCGGGCCCATCCAGCGGCTGCTTGAGGAGCCGGTGGAAGTGGTCGACCAAGTGACCCTCGAGGAGGGCATCGAGTTCATCCTCCAGTCGCCCAAGAACGCGCAGCGGGCTGTCGTCGCCCCGTCCGATTCGGCGAGCCTCGCCGTTGCGGCGAAGCTGCCCCGCGCGCTGCTGGCCCCCGACGAGCTCGAGGCGTTGCGGTCGCGCATCGCCATCGCCGATCTGCCGAAGAACCCCAACTTCGACCGCTTCTCCGACGCGCAGCGGATTCAGCAAGCTGATCTGCAGCGCTCTCGCAACGAGGTGCGGTCGAGTGCAATCGCCGGTGTGGTGTTCATCGTCATCATCGCCGTATTTGCCGCACTGACGCGCTGAGTGCGCGGGCGCGACCTTCGGTCGTCAGTCGAGACCGGACGGAGAGCCCTGGAAAATCGACCAACAGACTTCGGCACCTGCCTCTCGGAGGGCGGAGACCCACTCGAGGTCGGTTGGCACCTCGCCGCTGTCCATGTCAGCAAGGAGGCTCTCGAGTCCCGATACAGCTTCGACCGCAGCGTCGCTCCCGCCGTCGTGGGCAGCGAGTCGCTGTGCAACCTCCCGCAGGTCGGACAGCAACCGCTGCCTGTCGTCGTCGCTCACGCTGTTCGGATCCAGCGTCGACCACGTCGAAGCCACGTCCGAGCAGATCTTGTTCGCCTCGGTTGCCCACGCCGACGTGTCGGCGTCGGTGCACGCAGCGAACATCAATCCGGCCACGATCGCGACCGGTGCGATGCGCGTCCGCGGCATCGTCAGTGCACTTGGCGGTCCATGTTGGCCCAGTAGGGCTCGCGCAGCTTGAACTTCTGCAGCTTGCCGGTGGCGGTGCGGGCCAGCACGTCGCGGAACTCGACGCGCTTGGGGCACTTGTAGTGGGCCAGCTTGGTGCGGGCGTAGTCGATGACGTCTTGTTCGCTCAGGGCTGACCCTGGGGTGGTCACCACCAGCGCCATCACCAACTCGCCCCACTTCTCGTCGGGCACACCGATGACCGCCACCTCGGCCACCTCGGGGTGGCTGAAGATCGCGTCCTCCACCTCGATGCTGCTCACGTTCTCGCCACCGGAGATGATCACATCCTTCTTCCGGTCGCTGATGGTGATGTAGTACTCCTCGTCGAGGAAGCCGCCGTCGCCGGTGTGGAACCAGTGCGGGCCATCGGGCGCGTCGCTGGCCGCGTGAATGGCGTCGGCCGTGGCGTCGGGTTGCTCCCAGTAGCCGCCCATGATGTGGTTGCCGCGGGCGAGCACCTCACCGTCGGGGCTGATGCGCACCTCCACACCGATGGCCGGCGCACCGGCCCGGCTCAACTTCACCGCACGCTCGGCGGCGGTCAACTCGTCGTACTCGGCCTTGGTGCGGTTCATGGTGAGCAGGGGAGTGGTTTCGGTGAGGCCGTAGATCTGGATGAACTCCCACCCCAGCTCGGTCTCCATCCGCTCGATGGTCTTGGTGGGCGGCGGCGCACCGGCGCACACCATGCGAACCCGGTCGCGGCCAGGGATCGGGCCATCCCAGTTGGCGGCTGCGTCGAGGATGGCGTTGGCCACCGCGGGTGCACCGCACAGCACGGTCACGCCGTGGGCCTCGATGCGCCGAAGGATCTCGGCGCCATCCACCTTGCGCAAGATGATGTGCTTCGCGCCCATGCCGGTGACGGCGTACAGCACACCCCAGCCGTTGCAGTGGAACTGGGGGAGTGTGTGCAGGTACACGTCGCGGTCGTTGATGCCGAGCTGCCAGCCGAACGTGGTGGCGTTGAGCCAGATGTTGCGGTGGGTGAGCTGCACACCTTTCGGGCGGGCCGTGGTGCCACTGGTGTAGTTGATGGTGGCGGTGGCGTCTTCGTCGTACTCCCAACGGCGAGGGTCGATGTCGAAGCGCATCAGCGCGGAGTCGGCGTCGGCACCGATGACGAACTTGTGCTCGCACGCCACGTCGGCCATCTCGGCCTGCAGTTCGGGGTCGACCAGCAGCACGCGGGCCCCGGAGTGAGCGACGATGTACTTCACTTCCTCGGCAACGAGGCGGAAGTTGATGGGCACCAGCACCCGGCCCGAGCCGCTCACACCGAACAGGTAGGTGAGGAGGCGTGCGGAGTTGTGGCTCACCATCGCCACCCGCTCGCCCTGCCCGATGCCCAACGCATCGAGGCCAGCGGCAATGGCCCTCGCCTTGGCCGCCATGTCGCCATAGGTGAACTCGCCCCAACTCTCGGCCGGCTGCACCGGCTCGTCGACCACGGCGACACGGTTGGGGTACACCTGCTCGGCGCGGCGGAGGAAGTCGTTGACAGTCAGTGCAACCTTCATGCCGCCATCATGGCGCAGTAGCCATCGCCGACTGAACCGGGGATACACCGCCCGCGCGTCGGCCACGCGTACAGTCGATTCGTCGGGTGCCCGCCAACCCGACGATGCACTCATGAACCCCGGTACACGCACCATCCTCGGCACGCTGCTGCGCGGTCATCGCACGCGCCTGGTGTCGCTTGCCGGGGTGTCGTTGGCGGGCGGTTTGGCTGAGGCCGTCTTCCTGGTCATCCTCACCCGCGCCGCCTTCGCCATCACCAACGGCAAAGACGAAATCGGCACCCTCGCCGGGGTGAAGTTCTCCGTGGCGGGCACCGTGCTGCTGGCGCTTGCGTTGGTGCTGTTCCGTATTGGCACGGCGGTGACGGCCAACGCACTGAACGCAACTCTCAACGCACAGGTCACTCGTGCGTTGCGCCAGCGCCTGGCCCGTACGTTCCTGCGCGCCACGTGGCCAGCACAGCAGGCCAGCCGCACCGGCCAACTGCAGGAACTGGTGATGAACTACGCCCACGCCGGCGCCTCATTGGTGGGCGGTGTGTCGGCCACCCTCATCGCCGGTGGCAGCCTGGTGGCGCTGCTGGCGTTGGCCACGGCCGTCGACCCCATCGGCTCGCTCATCGCCATCGTCACCCTCGTGCTGTTGGGCGTGCTGTTGCGCCCGCTTCGGCGCGCCGTGCATCAGCGTGCCCGCGCCGCGGCCGACGACGGCATGGCCCTGTCGTTGGCCACCAGCGAGATCTCCAGCCTCGGCATGGTGGTGCACGTGTTCGATGTGCGCGATGCGGTCGAGCAACGGCTCACCGACCTGCAGGCCACCGGGGTGCACTCAAGCCGACGCCTTGCGCTGTCGCGCGGCATGGTGCCTGCCCTCTACACGGGCCTGGCCTACTTGGCCTTGGTGGGTGCCGTCGCGCTGGCAAGCGTGTGGAACACCGCCACGCTCACCTCGCTCGGTGCCGTCATGCTGGTGATGCTGCGGTCGCTCGGCTACGGCCAACAGTTGCAGCTTGCGTATGCATCGATGTCGTCGGCCATGCCCCACGTCATCGACGTGTTCGCCGAGGTCGAGCGCTACCAGGCCAACGAGTTCATCGACCACGGCGACCCGGTGCACCGCGTGTGCCCGCTGCGGCTCGACCACGTGTCGTTCCACTACACCCCGGGCCAACCCGTGCTGCACGACATCACCGCCGAGTTCGATCGGCGCGAACTGGTGGGCATCGTCGGCCCCTCGGGCAGCGGCAAGAGCACCCTCGTGCAAGTGCTGCTCGGCCTGCGCCAACCAGTGGAGGGGCGGGTACTCGCCGACGGCCACGACATCCGCACCCTGCGCCACTCCGACTGGGCGCGCAAGGTCACCTTCGTGCCCCAGGCCCCCGTGTTGGTGAGCGGCACCATCGCTCACAACATCCGCTTCTACCGCGACGGCATCGACGACGCCGCCGTGGAGGCCGCAGCCCGAGCCGCTGGCCTGCACGACGAAGTGATGGCGTTCCCCGACGGTTACGAGCATCAGGTGGGCGACAAGGGCGGCAACCTCAGCGGTGGCCAGCAGCAACGCCTCTGCATCGCCAGAGCGTTGGCGGGCCATCCCGAGGTGCTCATCCTCGACGAACCCACCAACCACCTCGA
>DMQJ01000377.1:13393-13515 GCA_003455715.1 Acidimicrobiaceae bacterium
TGCTCATCCTCGACGAACCCACCAGCGCCCTCGACGCCTACTCCGAAACCGTGGTGCGCGACACCCTCAACCGGCTGGCCGAGGAGATGACCGTCGTGGTCATCGCCCACCGCCTGAGCACG
>DMQJ01000226.1:0-1690 GCA_003455715.1 Acidimicrobiaceae bacterium
CAGGCCGGCGGTGGTGGCGGGTTCTTCCGGGTTCACCTTGGTGCACTGCCCGGCAGCCACCAGCGTCTTCTCCGCGAACGCACCAATGCCCAGCGCGGGCGACAGCACGGTGCCATCCTCCAGCGTCATCTTCTGCGTGGCGTTGAACGTGCTGAAGCAGTACCACGGGCGGCCGCGCAGGCAGCTGCGGCACTGGCCACACACCGCGCGCCAGTTGAGGATGACGAAGTCGCCCGGTTGCACGTTGGTGACACCCTCGCCCACTGCTTCGACGATGCCGGCGGCCTCATGGCCCAGGAGGAAGGGAAACTCGTCGTTGATGCCGCCTTCGCGGTAGTGGAGGTCGGTGTGGCACACGCCGCATGCCTGCACCTTCACGACGGCCTCGCCCGGCCCGGGGTCGGGTACCACGATCGTCTCGATCGACACCGGCGCGCCCTTGCTGCGAGCCACCACGCCACGAACCTTCTGAGCCATTGTCCCCCTCCTTGGAAAGCAAGCGGACTCTAGCCCGACGCCGCTCAGCGACGAAGGCGCTCGAGCTCCGCGGCAAGCTCGTCGGCGCGAGCACGCTCGGCGTCGGCACGCTGTCGCTCGGCGTCGGCACGCGCTTGCTCGGCGTCGGCACGTTGTCGCTCGGCGTCGACGAACGCGTACACGTCGTCGTCGGGGGTGACCACGCGTCCGCCGAGACAGCACAACCCGAGCCGGTCGTTGACCAACGTGAAGGTGAGCTTGAGCCCGATGCTGTGATGGCCGAGTGCCATCGACCGTTGAATCTCGCCGTCGACGAGTTCGATGCGGTGCACCATGTGCCGTTCCGGGTAGATGGCGTACACCTCTGGCACCCCGGCCTCCAGCCAGCGTCGGTAGCGACGCTCGAGCCGTGGCCACCCGGTGGATGGCGACACCACCTCCACGCACACCGACGGCACCACACCATGCTCGTCGAGCACGTAACGGCCGAGGTCGCGGCCGCCCATACCCGGGATGACAATGAGGTCGGGCGCGGTGTGGTACTTCGAGCCCGACGGCACGAACGGCGTGTTACCTGACACGAGCACGTCGAGGCCAGCGAGCGAGCTGCGGGCCGACGTGACCAGAAAGGCCACCCATCGGGCGTGAGGACTCGACTCCATAATTGGATCGAGCTCTTCGCCGGGCAAGTGGGGGTAGTCGTACTCGGGTGCCTCTTCGTCGTCGAAAGGCGGTGAGGCGGGCATGGACACAACTGTAGACCTCCTCGGAATGCGTCGCTGCTGGCCGCATGCGGCAATCGGCGGGGAAGCCGAGGCGGAACATATCCGGATCTGAGCCCGACGCAACCCGCCTGTGCGCCCTTGACGCGCGCGGTGTCAGGGGATGCGGATTGCCAGGCCGTCGAGGAGGAGATCGAGGGCGACGACGAACCGGTCGTCGGCCGACCCTGCATACAGTGATGGGGCCGCGGCCACGGACGCGGGCGTCAACGCCGGGTCGAGCGCCGCGTAGTGCGCTCTCCACTTGCGATACCTCTGGCGGCGAGCAGCGGGTGATTCACCGGCAAGCGGCGCGTCGATGGCCGCCGACCCGACGGTGAGCTCGATGAGTGCGTGGTAGCCGTTGGCGACGTCGGCCGGCGGAAGCGACACCGACTGCAGCTCTCGCAGGATCGCCTCGGTGATGCGCGTTTCGTTCTCCAACTGGGTTG
>DMQJ01000226.1:1880-24381 GCA_003455715.1 Acidimicrobiaceae bacterium
TGCGTGTTTCGTTCTCCAACTGGGTTGGTTCAGCACTCACCAACGCGGCGAGCCGCGGGTGCTGCAACTGCACACGGCGAAGTTCGACGCAGATGCGCCGAACCGTGGACCGCCAGTCGTCGTTGCGGCGACGCTTGGTGTCGACCAGGCCGAGGAACCGGTCGCCCACCTCTCGTGCGAGGTCGCCCATGTTCGCAAAGTGCCGGTACAGCGCAGTGGCGTCGCAGCCGAGCACCGTGCCCAGCCGCCGGGCGCTCAGCGCATCAGCCCCGTGCTCCTCGACAAGCGCGATCGCCGCGTCGATGATGCGGTCGCGGCTGAGGGCTGCAGGACGCCCCATGGGTCAGTCGAACAGTCCGGCTCGCCCGAGCCGCTCAGTGCACACTTCGGCGCTCCACGGCAGCATCGTGCTGCCGAGGCGTGCGTCGCGATACATGCGCTCGAGCGGCATCGTCTTCTGCATCGATTGGCCGCCGCACACCTTGATGGCCAAGCTCGCCACCTCGGCCGCGTGCTCCATCACGGTGATGGCGGCCGCCCAACCACGGCGAAGGTCGTCGTCGGTGGGGTCGAGGTTCGCCTCGTCGATCGCCCGGTACAGCATTGCCCGCGACTGCTGGTGCTTCAGCTGCATTTGCGCCCACCCGAACTGCTTGATTGCGTTCTCCTTGCGGCTCGCCACCACCTGGCCCGGCAACTCACCGCGAAGGTAGAGGCGGGTCATGTCGATGATGCCGCCGGTGAGGCCGAGGTAACTCGGGCACAGCGACAGGAAGAGCCAGGGGTAGCGGTTGGCTGCCTGGTTGTACATGCCGGGCGGCATCCACTCGTTGGCGTGCGGCACGAACACCTCGTTCATGATGAGCGTCTTGCTCACCGTGCCTCGCATTCCCAGCGGGTCCCAGTCGTCGAGGATGGTGATGCCGTCGGCGTCGGTGGGAACGCCGAGGAGGCGAATCTCGTCCTCCCCCGGCACCTGGCAGGTGACGTTGTAGAACGTGGCGGCCTCTGCGAGGGACGCGAAGATCTTCTTGCCCGTCACGAGCCAACCCCCATCCACGGGCACCGCGCGGGTGCTGACCCCCGCGGTTGCGCCAGGGGCGAGACCTTCGCTGAACGGCTGGCTGTGGATGTGGCCGTGCTCCACGACACCGCGGTACATGCGACTGCGCGTCTCCTCGTGCTGCGCGCGCATGTCGGGCGTCATGTCGAGCAGGTCGGCGACCTCACCGCACCACAGCATCGTGGCGTTATGCATGTTGAAGGTGAGGCCGGTGGCCCCGCAGTAGCGGCCGACTTCCTCGCTCACGCGGATGTAGTCGGCGTACCGGGCGCCGAGGCCACCGTGCTCGACGGGAATGCTCACGGTGAGCAGCCCGTTGGCTCGGAAGTCGGCGAAGTTCTCGTAGGGGAAGCGGGCCTCACGGTCCACGACCACGGCGCGTTCCTGCATCGCCGGCGCCATTGCCGTCACCAGGCCCACCATCTCGTTGCGCGTCATCGCCATCGTCATGAGGCCGCATGAGAACAGACTCGGCGACGTTTGTCAACACGTTGACAAATGGTTGGGCTCTGCCATACTCGGCCGATGGCTCGCGTACCGCTCGATGTCGACGGCTCCCCCGTTGCGTGGCGCGAGGCCGGCACCGGACCATCCACGGTGCTGCTGCTCCACGGCCTCGGCGGAAGTCGCATCTCGTGGGAGCCGCAACTCGTCGGCCTCAGCGGACAACGCCGAGTGGTGGCGTGGGACATGCCCGGCTATGGCGCGTCGACACCGCTACCTCAGCAGCAGGTCGGCTTCCATGCACTGGCGGACGCGGCGTCGGCCCTCATCGGCCATCTCGGCGTGGCGCACGCACACGTGGTGGGCATCTCAATGGGGGGCATGGTGGCCCAGTACCTCGCTCACCGCCACCCCGCCAAGGTGCGGTCGCTCACCCTGCTGAGCAGCAGCCCGGCCTTCGGCCTCGACGGCACACTGCCAGAACAGTGGCGCGCGGCGAGGCTCGCTCCGCTCGATCAGGGGCTCGAACCCGCCGACTTCGCCGAGCAAGTGCTGCGCGCCATCGCCGGGCCGCACATCAGCGACGAGGCCCTCGCCGGTCAGATCGCGGCGATGCGTCGAGTCACGGCCGCAGGGTTGCGGCGCAGCATCGACTGCTTGGTCACCCACGACACCCGCCCCATCCTCCACGAGATTGCTACGCCCACGCTGTGCCTGGTGGGCGAACTCGACGAGGAGACCCCGCCGTCGTACTCGCAGTACCTTGCCGAACACATCCCCGGTGCTCGGCTGGAGGTGGTGCCCAGCGCGGGGCACTTGCTCAACGCTGAAGCACCCGACGCCGTCAACGAACTCATCTCCGCTCACCTCGACGCTGTGGAGGCAACTCCGTCATGACCACCGAATGGCGCTACCTCAAGGCGTTCGCCGACCACTTCACCCGCTGCGATCTGCGGGCTGGTGAGACGGTCGCCATCCTCAGCGAGAGCCAGAGTCGACCGTCGCTGGTGGAAACCGCCCGCCTCGCCGCGCAGTCGCTCGGTGGCCGCGTGTTCGACGTGGTGGTGCCCACGCCTGCCTCCGCCCACGCTGTGCCGATCCGCTCCACCGGCGCATCGCAGGCGCTGGCCGGGCATCCGGCGGTGATTGCTGCCCTCGCGGCGAGCGACTTCGTCATCGACTGCACCGTCGAGGGCACGCTGCACTCCCCCGAGCTCGGCCAGATCCTGGCGGGCACCACACGGGTGCTGATGATCTCCAACGAACACCCCGAGGTGTTCGAGCGGCTGCAGTGGGACCCCGACCTGGTACGGCGAGTGGCGCTCGGACACGACTGGATGGCGGCCGCACAGCAGATGCATGTCACGAGCGCTGCGGGCACCGACCTGCAGGTGTCGCTCGTCGGCGCGTCGGTGGGCAGCTCCGTCGGCGTCACGAGCGGGCCGGGTTCGTTCGCCCATTGGCCGGGTGGCTTGGTGGCCGCGTTCCCCGCCGCTCACTGTGTGGAGGGCACCATCGTGTTGGCGCCCGGCGACCTCAACCTCACCTTCAACGACCTCATCCAGACGCCGGTGACGCTCACCATCGTCGACGACCACATCGTGCGTATCGACGGCGATGGAGCCGACGCCGCACTGTTCGAGAGCTACCTGTCAGCGTTCGGCGATCGCGAGAGCTACGCCACCAGCCATGTGGGCTGGGGGATGAACCAACACGCCCGGTGGGACTCGGCCCAGCTGTACGACAAGCGCGAAACGTGGGGCACGGAGGCGCGCGTGTACGCCGGCAACTTCGTCTACTCCACCGGCGCCAACGAACTGGCCGGCCGATTCACCGCCGGCCACTTCGACCTGCCGATGCGTCGCTGCACGATCACCCTCGATGGTCGCCCCGTCGTCACCGACGGCACCCTCTGCCCCGACCTCGCCCCCTCCCCCTCAACCCGTTTTACGTAAAAGGTGACAGGTTGTGCACAGGCCCCGAGCAGGGCCTCCGGGTTGTGACCTTTTACGTAAAACGTGGGGAGGGGTAGGGTCGGGGGGATGACGAGCGGGGCGCAGGTGGTGTTGGCGGGAGGAATGCCGCTGTCGGCCACCATCAACTTCTTCACCGGGCTGGGGTGGAAGGTGCGCACCATCGTGCCCGCCGACGACCCGACGATGGCGGTGCTGGAGGGGCACGGCCTCTCGCTTCGCCTCGATTCCACGATCGATGACGGTGCAACGCGACCAGGCCACCTGCGCATCCTCACCGACGACCCGCACGAGACCCGACCGCCGCTCACCGCACCAAACGGCACGGTGGTGGAGTTCGCGGCAGCCAACCCGCCGTTGGAACTGCCCCCGCTCGAAGAAGCGTTCGTGCTCTCGCGCATGGCCGGCGACGACGCATTCCACGAGGGCCGGGCTGGCATGCGGTACCGCGACCTCATCCCCGGGCGCCTCGGGGGAAGGTTCATCGCCTCGCACATCCTCATCCCCAACGGCGGGCCCGTGGGCGACTACGTGCACTACCACAACGTGCGCTTCCAGATGATCTACTGCTACCGCGGCTGGGTGACGGTGGCCTACGAAGACCAGGGCGACCCCATCACGCTGCATGAGGGCGACTGCTTCCTGCAGCCGTCCACCATTCGCCACAGGGTGCTCGAAGCCAGCGACCGCATGCAGGTGATCGAGGTCGGCTGCCCAGCTGTGCACGAAACCTGGGGCGACCCCGACACGCCGTTGCCCACTGGCCGCACCCTGCCCGAGCGCGGGTACGGGGCCGATGGCCACCGATTCGTGCATCATGTCGCCGCCACCGCAGCGTGGGCGCCGTGGCGCTTGGATGGCTACGAGGCCCGCGACCTCGGCATCGCTCAAGCCACCGACGGCGACGCCGGGGTGCGTGTGGTGCGTCCCCTCGGCACTCCGGCCCCGGTGCACGAGCGCCACGGCGCCGAGTTCGTGTTCACGTTCGTGCTCGACGGCGGCATCACCCTGCAGCGCGACGGGGAAGACCCCATTCGCCTCTCGGAGGGTGACTCGTTCGTGATGCCCTCGGCCACCGGCTACACGCTCAGCGAGCCGAGCGCCGACTGCCAACTGCTCGACGTCACCCTGCCGGGCGCGGTTCCGGCTGCCTAGCTTCTAACCGGCATCGAGCACGGCCACCACCTCGGCAAGCCACTCGATGCTCTCTTCGGTGATCGGGTCGAGCACCACCTGCAGATGCGAAGCGCCCACCGCAGCGAATGCTGCAAGCTGGGCTGCCACCTCGGCTACTTCACCTCGAACCGGCGGCGCCGATTTCGTGGGGTCGCCCATTGCCCTGCCGGTTCCCCAGGGCGCCTGCACGTAGACGGCAGCAGTGGCCTGCACGTCGTGGGCCGACCGACCGGCTGCTTCACACCGGGCCCGAACGCCCGCAGCGACGTCGGCGAACCCCTCTGGAGTGTTGCCGAACTCGCTGAACCACACGTTCCACATGTGCACGTGCGGAAGGGTGATGCCGAGCATGCGTGGCGCTACCGAGCCAACCATCAGCTGCGGCCCACCGGGGCGCACGGGCGGCGGGTCGATGACACAGCGTTCGAGTCGGTAGTAGGTGCCACTGTGATCGACCGTTTCGCCGGCGAGCAGGCGGCGCACCAGCCCGAATGCCTCCTCGAAGCGGCTGACCCGCCGGTCGAACGGCAGGCCGAACGCCCGATACTCGCGCTCGTTCCACCCGGCTCCTATGCCCAGCACCAGTCGGCCACCCGACACGGCATCCACCGTGGCGGCCATCTTCGCCAGCATCGCCGGATCATGGAAGCCGAGCGATGCGACAAGCGGGCCCAACTGCACCCGCTCGGTGACTGCCGCCAGCGCGGCCAGCGACGTCCACACTTCCCACGGCCCTCGCACGGAGCCGTCGGGGAGGTCGTACACGAGGTGGTCGCCCACCCAGATGCTGTCGAGGCCACCGGCCTCCGCAGCCCGAGCCATACGCACCAACTCGGGCCACGGAACGTGACGTTCCACCTCGGGCAGCTGGACTCCTACGGCAAGCGGGCGGGGCATAGGCGCACTCTATGTGCGACCGACGGCGCTCACCTCAGGGAGCAGGCGGGGCAGGCGGCGGTGGTACCGCCGCGGGCGTCGCCCCACCCTGGAGTGCCTGCAGCAGGTTGCGGTACTCGTCGGGGGTGATCTCGCTGCGTGCCAGGCGTTCGGCGAGGATGGCCTCGGCCGATGCGGTGGGCGACGGCGGTGCGGCCACCACGCCACCAGCAGCTCCGACGGGACCTGCGGCGGCCAACGCCGGGCGACGGCGTGCCAAGAACCAGGTGAGTGCTACGGCGGCGACGAGCACGGCGATGAGCACCACGAGTCCCCACCAGCGGGGGCCGTCGTGGCGCATTCCGCCTCCGGGGAAACCGCGGTCGGCGACGAACGACAGGGTGCGGATCATGTTCGTGAGGCTCCTTCTGCGGCATCCGAGCCGCAAGGTCACGGTAACCCCGGATGCCGCTCAGGAGGGTGAGAATCAGGTGAGAACGCTCTTCAGCGCAGCATCGACGTAGGGCGACAGGAACACGGCTGCGGTCGCGGTGATGTGGCTGTTGTCGCGATACATCAACACGTTGCCGACGATGACGGGGCACGCGGTGTCGGTGCACATCCAGTCGCTCGTGGGGATGAAGTCCGCGTCGTACTTCGCGGCAATGTCGCGCTCCACCCCAAGCCGCGACGGTCGCACGGCACCCTCGCGGCTGTTCATGCATCGCTGCACGTTCGACAGGTTGCCCGACACGCAGCTGGGCACATCGTCGAGCGGTGTGGCCGAGTCGCCGAGCAACAGCAAGTTCGTGGTGAGCGGACGCACCTTGGCCACGGTGAGGTCGAGTCCCTCGCGCCACACGGTGTCGGGGTCGCGGCCCGCTGCTGCGCCCACCTGCTTGTAGCGGTAGGCCGACATCACCACCAGCTCGGGCTGCAGTTGACCGATCTGTTCGATCACCCGCTCGCGCCATCGGTTGCAGTCGGTGCCATTCGGGTCGCGTTCGGTAGGGATCTCGGCGGTGGGGCACGCCTTCTTCACGTGGATGATGAGGCGCCACCCGTTGTTGACCGCCACCTGATGCATCGCGGGCATCCACTGCGCAGCGTGGCTGTCGCCGAACAGCACGATGGTGACGCTGCCGTTGGCGTCGCCGTAGATGCAGTTCTTCGGCTGGTTGTCGCCCACCTCCACGATGCACCCGTTGTCGTACACCTGCGGCAGGTCGTTGCGGCTGTTGCCGAGGCTCGGGTTGAGGTTGCTGGGCACAGCGGTGACGGCCACACCGGCCTCCAACACCGAGCGGTTGGCGGCCACCAGCGCCGCCAGTTCGGGCGGGTTGTCCTTCGACGCATCGGCCACGGGGGCAGGCTCGGTGGTGGTTGTGGTGGACGGCAAGGTCGTCGTGCTTGCGCTGTTCGGATCGAGTGCCGTAGTGGACGGCGCAAGCACCGTCGTGGAGGGGGCGACAGTGGCCAAGGTGACCTCCGCCGCGTCGCCAGCTGCCGACTCGGGCGGTGGGTTGTTGAGCAGCAGCGCCGCCCCACCCAGGCTGATGAGTGCCACCCAGGCACCCATCGCCAGCGATCGAGCAGGGCTGGCCGACAACACGCTGGAGAACCGCACCGGGTTCTCCACCAGGTGGTAGCTCGCCGCCGCGACCACCACCGAGGCTGCAAGCACTGCGAGCCGTGTACCGACCGGCAGACCTTCGATGAGACGCCCCTCACCCCACTGCTGTCCTGCCAACACGAGCAAGGGAAAGTGCCAGAGATAGATCGCGTACGACCGAGCACCCACCCACTGGAACGGCCGCAACTTCAACACCATCGCCGGCCCACCGGGCGCCGCAATCGTGCCGGCGTGGATGATGAGCACGGTGGCCAGTACCGGGATGATGGTGACCCAGCCGGGGAACAGTGGCGTGGCTGTGTCTCGATACACCACTGACATCGCCAGAACCGCACCGGCGCCAACCCATGCCAACGCCGCGGCGGCCTGTCCACGCAGCCACGGGAGGCGCCCTGCCGCCAGCGCCAGGAGCGCGCCGGCCATCAGTTCCCACGCACGTGCGGGCAGCATGAAGAATGCCCACTTCGGCCACCGGCCATCCCCGTACGTGGCCCACACGCCCCAGGTGAACGATGCAACCAGCACCGCGCCCATGAAGAGGCCAAGTACATCCCTCGTCACCCTGGCCCGCGCCACCAGCAGCAACAGCAGCGCCGGCCACACCATGTAGAACTGCTCTTCCACGGCGAGCGACCAGAAGTGCAGCAGCGGCGACTCCGGTAAGCCATCCGCGAGATAGTCAACACCGACGTCCCAGAATCGAATGTTGGCCACGAACAGGCCCGCGGCAGTCGCGTCGTGTGCCAGGTCGCGCTGGGTGAGCCCGTCGAGCACCACCCGTCCAGCCACCAGGGTGAAGAGCAGCACGAGGCCCGACGCAGGCAACAACCGTCGGGCGCGCCGAGCCCAGAAGTTGGAGAGCGACACGGTGCCGGTGGTGGAGAGTTCGCGTAGCAGCAGCGACGTGATGAGGAAACCCGACAGCACGAAGAACACGTCGACGCCGATGAGGCCACCGCTGAGCAGGTCGAACTTGGCGTGGTAGAAGAGCACGATCAACACCGCAACCGCGCGCAAGCCCTCGATGTCGGGGCGGAACGCGCCCGCGGACTGGTAGCCATGTACCGCCGGAGGGGCACCCGTGGGCACCCGGCGAGGCTGCGGGTCGTTGCCGGTTTCGTGCCGCGACCAGTCGGGCTTCTTCACCCACCACAGGGCGAACAGGGCGGTGAACACCACTCCTGCCAGCACAGTCTCCACGGGCGGCGAGGCTAGTGCCCGCGCGGTACCGTCGAGACATGCGAACCCCCGCCGCTTACGGCACCTGGCCCTCCCCCATCCCTGCGTCACTGCTGGTGCAGGCGGCTGTGCGCCTCGGCGACGTGCAACCCGACGGCGATGCACTGGTGTGGCTGGAGGGTCGGCCCGCCGAAGGCGGCCGCTACCAGCTAGTGCGGCGCACCGCCGACGGAACCCTGGTCGATCTGCTCCCGGACGGGTTCGGCGCCCGCACCAGGGTGCACGAATACGGCGGCGGTTCGTTCTGGCTGCACGACGGCACTGTGTTCTTCACCAACTGGGCCGACCAGCGGCTCTACCGATTGGCGCCCGGCGGGCAACCGCAGGCGATCACCCCAGAACCTGCGACGCCACACGCGCTCCGGTACGCCGACGGCGTGTTGTCGGCCGATGGTCGGTGGGTGGTGTGCGTGCGCGAACGCCACGACGGCGAGCAGGCCATCGAGGTGGTCAACGACATCGTTGCCGTGCCCAGCGACGGCATCGGCCCCGAAGTGGTGCTGGTGCACGGCCGCGACTTCGTGTCGAGCCCACGGTTGTCGCCCGACGGCGCCACCTTGGTGTGGGTGGCTTGGGATCACCCCAACATGCCGTGGGACGACACCGAACTGTGGTCGGCGCAGCTGTCGTGGAGCCACAGCGGTCCGCAGTTGTCGGCAGGTCACCGCCTGGCTGGCCGGCCGGGCGAGTCGGTGATGCAGCCGGTGTGGTCGCCCGATGGCTCGCTCTACGTCATCTCCGACCGCAGCAACTGGTGGCACGTGTACCGCGTCGAGGGCACCGACCAGCTCACCGCCATCGACCTCCGCGACACCGAGGTGGGCGGGCCAGCATGGGTGTTTGGGGAACGCGACGTGGTGGCCGGCGCGGACGGACAGTTGGTGTGGGTGGA
The DNA here is from genome assembly GCA_003455715.1 of Acidimicrobiaceae bacterium. GTDB lineage: Bacteria > Actinomycetota > Acidimicrobiia > Acidimicrobiales > Ilumatobacteraceae > UBA668. The sequence continues at coordinate 11,177 of DMQJ01000226.1, forward strand.
GAGCGCCGCCGACGGTGTCGACCTGGTGGTCGCCCACGGCGACGGTGCAGCGGTGCGCCACCACTTGCCGTTCGTCGGCCTGCATCGGTTGAGCCTTGTCGACGAGGCTGTGGTGGGCGTGGCCGATTGGGCGACCAAAGAAGCCGAGATCGTCCGGGTACCACTTGCCGACCCAACGTCGTTCCAGGTCATCCGCGCCGCACGCGATCTGGGTCTCGACCCAGCGGGTCTGTCGGTTGGCCGACCGGTGAGCTACCCCTCGACGAACGGCCGCACGGCTCACGCACGCTTCTACCCTCCGACCAGTGCGACCCACGAGGGCCTGCCTGGTGAGACCCCGCCGCTACTGGTCACCATCCACAGCGGTCCCACCGCTGCCGCACACCACGGGTTCAAGCTGCAGACGCAGTTCTGGACGAGTCGCGGGTTCGCCGTGGTCGATGTCGACTACGGCGGCTCCACGGGCTACGGCCGCGCGTACCGGAAGGAACTGGAGGGCCAGTGGGGCGTCGTCGACGTCGACGACTGCTGCGCGGCGTCCACGTGGCTGGCTGCGCAAGGGTTGGCCGACCCGCAGCGCCTGGCCATCACCGGCGGCAGCGCCGGTGGCTTCACCACGTTGGCCGCGCTGGCCACTCGCACCGTGTTCGCGGTCGGGGCGTCGTACTACGGCGTGGCCGACCTGGGTGCGCTCGCCGCCGACACCCACAAGTTCGAGAGCCGCTATCTCGACCGCCTCGTGGGGCCGTGGCCCGACACCACTGGCGTCTACCGCGAGCGGTCACCACTGTCGCATGTCGACGGCTTCGACCGGCCGCTCATCGTGTTCCAGGGGTTGGAGGACGCCATCGTGCCGCCCAACCAGTCGCAGATGATCGTCGACGCGTTGGCAGCGAAAGGCGTGCGGCACGAGTACCACACGTACGAAGGCGAGCAGCACGGCTTCCGCAAGGCCGACACCATCGTGCACTCGCTGGAAGCCGAGCTGGCCTTCTATCGGTCGGTGTTCAACGCGTGACGTTCATCCCTCGATCACTACGGGGATGGCGCTGAACTCACCGGGGTCGGTCTCCAACCCCACCGAGCCACGCACCAGCAGCACCACGATGTCGCCAGGTGCTGCATCGGTGAGGTCGATCGCCTCGAGGTAGGGCTCGGCAGAGTCGAAGTTGCCGGCCATGAACACCTGCTGGTCGAGCAAGGTGTCGCTGCCTGCCACGAACGCTTCGAGCACGATGGTGGCCTCGAAGCCACGAGCCACGCCCTCTACGTTGATGGGGGCAGCGGGAACGGTGCTGCCGCTTTCGGGCACGCTGATGGTGGCGAACTCGTTGATCGAGGCGAGCACGAACCACCCGTTGTCGGGCCCGAGTTGACGCATCAGCAGCAAGCTGCGGAACACGGGTTCTCCGGTGCCGCCTTCAGGCGCCAACAGCACCTCGATCTCACCGCTGCGGCTGTCGCCCTGGCGGAACTCTCCGAGGGTGGCGGGCACCCCAAGTGCAACCGTTACAAAGTCGGCGGCAGCCTCTTCGGGGGTGGTGAACACCACGTCGGCCGCCGGCCAGATTGCCGGTTGTTCAAGACCTGCGGGCACCGTGGTGGCCGGTTCCGTGGTTGCCGGCACGGTGGTGCCAGGGTCGGTGACGACCGGCACGGTGGTGGCAGGCACAGTGGTGGACGGCTGGGTGGTGGACGGCTGGGTGGCGGTAGTGGACGTGCCGTCGCGATCGCTGCTGCATGCAGCAACGAGGCACAGCACGCCGAGGACACTCAGAACGCTTCGGTGCGATCTCATGGTCGCTCCTTTCGCGGGCCGACGGCCCCTCACCATCATTGACGCGCCGACCGGTGGTGCAGCGCAAGGGTCGCCGGGCACGGGGCGGCGTGTCAGCCGCCCATCAGACGCGCCTTCTGCGCCGCGAATTCGGCGTCGGTGAGCGCGCCGCTGCGGTGCAACGCCGCCAACCGCTCGAGTTGGCCCACCACATCGCCGCCCGGCGCGCCCTGCGGAGCAGGCCCGGCCACCACGTTGGCAGCACCGACGTTGGTGGCACTGCCCACTCGACCATCTCCGTCGAGGTCCATCCCCGTGGCCATCTCCGCCTGCCGCAGCGCCTCGGCGGCCTGCTCCTGGGTGAACGCGCCATGGATCTGCACCGTTGGTTGCCCGGCGATGTGCACGCCGCCGAACTGCGGCGGCCCGCCCATGTTGCTCTGCTGGGCGAGCATCTCGGCCTGCATGCGCGCCTGGTCGCGCCAGTCGGGAATGCTCTTCACATCCACGTCGAAGCGCTCCGGGTTCGCCCGGTCGACCGTGCACGGCAGCATCATCCCCGGCTGCGGCCAGCGGGCGACACGGCAGATCTTGCGTTCCTCCACCGCGAAGGCGGCAATGCCCGGCGCTTCGATGACGAGGTTCATGCGGCACGTGCCACTGGTGGCGTTGTGCGGTGCAGCGGTGACCGACACCACTCGTGCCGTGCCGCCCACGGGATCTTTGATGCGGTTGAACAAGCCCATGGCTACATCGTTGCAGACGTCGCCTCACCGCAACGCCGAAACGCAAATGGCCAGGGCGTTTGCCCTGGCCAAGTGGTGTCGGAGGGGGGACTTGAACCCCCACGAACTTACGTTCACTAGCCCCTCAAGCTAGCGCGTCTGCCTATTCCGCCACTCCGACGTGGTGGGCTGTGAAGGTTACCGCAGAGCGATCAGCGGACCAACAGGAAACTCAGCGCAACCACCGTACCGATCCAGATGATGCCGGCCACGGTGGTGATGCGGGTGAGGTTGCGCTCGGCCGCGCTGCTGCCGAGTGCAGTGGTGCCCGCACCACCGAACATGTCGCTGAGGCCACCACCACGGCCGCTGTGCATGAGCACGCCCGCCACGGTGGCGAGCAGCGACAGCACATTGACAATGACGGTGAGATACATGACGACGTCGCGCACGAGGAGCAATCCTACCGTTGGAGGTCAGCGACCGGCACTCAACGAAACGGGAACCTCGGCCAACTCGGGGAAGTGGCAGGCGACCATGTGGCCACCGCCACGATCCTCAAGTGCCGGGGCCTCGCTCGCGCAGATGTCTTTGGCGTAGTTGCAGCGGGTGCGGAACCGACAACCGCTCGGCGGGTCGATGGGGCTGGGCGGATCGCCCTGCAACATGATCCGCTCCCGGTGCCGTTCGGTTTCGGGATCGGGGTGCGGAACCGCCGACAACAGGGCCTGCGTGTAGGGGTGCCCTGGCGCTGTGTACAGCTGTTCGGCGGGGCCGATCTCCATCAACTTGCCGAGGTACATCACGGCCACCACATCGCTGATGTGGCGCACCACCGACAGGTCGTGGGCGATGAACAGGTAGCTCAGGCCGAGCTTGTCTTGCAGCTCTTCGAGCAGGTTCACCACGCCGGCCTGGATGCTCACGTCGAGCGCCGACACGGGCTCGTCGAGCACGATGAACTCGGGGTTCAGCGCCAACGCGCGGGCAATACCGATGCGCTGGCGTTGGCCGCCAGAGAACTCGTGCGGGAAGCGGCGAGCGTGATCGGGAGCCAGGCCCACGAGGTCGAGCAGTTCGGCCACACGGTCGGCGTGATTTCCGTCGACCTTCTGAATACGCAGCGGTTCGCTGATGGCGTTGCCCACGGTGAGGCGAGGGTCGAGCGACGCTTGCGGGTCTTGAAAGACGATCTGCATGTTGCGGCGCAGCTTGCGCATTTGCTCGCGGGGCAGGCGGGTGATTTCCTGGCCGTGAAACCGCACCGAGCCTGAGGTGGGCTCCACGAGGCGCAGCACCGATCGGCCGACGGTGGTCTTGCCGCTGCCGCTCTCGCCGACCAACCCGAGTGTCTGGCCGGGCTGAATGGAGAACGACACGCCCGACACGGCTTGCACCCGGGCCTTGGTGCGCCGCAGCCCCTGAGTGCCCGTGACGATGAACTCCTTCACGAGGTCGTTGACCTCGAGTACAGGAACCGATGCGCCCGCCGGGGCCGGAGCGACGGATGACGTGAGGTCGGTCATACTTCCACCCTCGAGAGGTCGATGTCGGCGATGCGCACGCAAGCAGTTTCGGAGTTCCCGAAGGGCACCAACTCCGGCAGATGCTCAGAGCACAGGTTCGTGGCGTACTTGCAACGTGCCGCGAAACCGCACCCAGGAGGCGGCTGCAGCATGTTGGGCGGGCTGCCCATGATGGGCTGGAGCACGCTCTGCCCGGGCCGCGGCAGAGAGTCGAGCAGACCTTGCGTGTAGGGGTGCGTCGGTGACGCAAACAGGTCGTCGACTTTTGCACGCTCGACCGCACGGCCGGCGTACATCACCTGCACTCGGTCTGCCACGCGGGCAATGACGCCAAGGTCGTGGGTGATCATCACCACGGCCTTGTTCAGTTCGCGTTGAATGCGCTGGAACACTTCGAGAATCTGAGCCTGCACGGTCACGTCGAGTGCCGTGGTGGGCTCGTCGGCGATGAGTACATCGGGGCTGTTGGCGAGTGCCATGGCGATCATCGCTCGCTGGCGCATACCGCCGCTGAACTCGTGCGGATACTGCTCGGCACGTGCCTTCGGTTGCGGAATGCCCACCGTGTTGAGCAAGTCAACGGCGCGCTCCCAGGCATCCTTCTTGGCGACGTCCTCATGCGACTGGATCATCTCGACGATCTGGTTACCCACGCGATAGACGGGGTTCAGCGCCGACAGCGGGTCTTGGAAGATCATCGCGACCTGCTTGCCGCGCACGGTCCGCATCACCTTGTTGGGTGCACCCACCATCTCGATGCCGTTGACGGTGGCCGAGCCGCTGATGTGCGCCGTCGACGGCAGCAGACCGAGCAGACCCAGAAAGGTCACCGATTTGCCGGAGCCAGACTCGCCGACCACTCCCACCATCTCGCCGGGATGCACGTCGAGGTCGACACCACGGACGGCCTGCACCACCCCGTTGGGTGTGTAAAAGGACACTCGGAAGTCGCGAAGCGACAGCAGCGGGGCGCTCATCCCTTGCCCTTGTCGAGTTTGGGGTCGAACGCATCGCGCAGACCGTCACCAATGAAGTTGATGCACACGGCGAGCAACACGAGCATGCCGCAGGGATAGGCCACCAGCCACCAGCGACCCTGGCGTGCGCCTTCCTGCGACAGTTCGATGAGCTTGCCGAGCGACGTGTTGCCCGCGCCGGGCTGGGGCCCAAGGCCGAAGAAGGCCAGTGTCGACTCGATGACCAGGCCGCCCACGACGGCGATGGTGAACGACACGAGGATCGGCCCGATGCTGTTGGGAATCAGGTGCGTCACCGAGATGCGCAGGTTGGAGGCGCCCACGGCCCGCGCCGCCTCCACGAATTCTCGCTCTTTCAACGCAAGGACCTGCGACCGCACCAGGCGCGCAACGGTCATCCACCCGAAAATGGTGATGAGGAAGATCATGAAGCGGAACGACGATCGGTCGCCGATGATGCTCGTGATCCATCCGACCTCACCGAGGAACTGCCGGAAGAGGATGGCCGCAACCAGGAACGGGAAGGCGATGAAGATGTCGGTGGCCCGCATGATGAAGTCGTCGAACCGACCACCACGGAGCGCGGAGAACACACCGATGGCGACACCTAGCACCACCGACAGAATGCCCGCCATCGCACCGATGAACAGCGAGCTGCGGGTGCCGTAGATGAGCCGGCTGTAGATGTCGCGTCCGATGTCGTCGGTGCCCATCCAAGCGACCTTGCTCGGAGGAAGGAACTGGTTGGCGCCTTCGGAGATGTCGATCACCTGCTCATCGACGCCATACCGAGCCGTAAGACTCGGCACGATCACCGCGAGCAGCACGAGAAGAAACAGCACCGTGGCGATCGCGGCACCGCGATTGCGCCAGTACCTGCCCAGCGCAAGCACCACGGGGCGCTTGGACGCGACATCGAGCCCTTCGGCTGCGTCGAGCGTGGAAGTGGAGTTGTCAGCCAAGTTTGATCCTCGGGTCGAGCTTGGCGTACGACAGGTCGGCCAAGAGGTTGAACACGAGCACGGAAATGATGAGGAGCACGAGGAACGGCATCAGCGCGGGCAGGTCGCCGTTGAACACGTGTTTGATGTAGTAGGCGCCGACGCCTGGGTAGTTGAAGATGCGCTCGGTGATGATGAGGCCACCGATGAGCTGACCGAGGTCGAGGGCGATCACCGTGGCCATAGGAATCATCGCGTTGCGCACTCCGTGGCGACGCAAGATAGTCCACTCTCCCAGGCCTTTGGCCCGGGCGGTGCGCACATAGTCCATCGAGCGCACGTCGAGCAGGCTTGCCCGCATGAACCGGGCATAGGCCGAGATCGTCTGGATGGCCACGACGGTGACCGGAAGAATCATGTGTTTGATCATCAGCCAGAGATCGAAGCCCTGGTTTCCGGGCGGGTACACCCGGCCATCAGGAAGCCAGCCGAGCTCGATGGCGAAGATCAACTGCAGGACCACGCCCGACACGAACGGGGGGATGGCGCCGATGAAGTAGGCGAAGAAGTTCACGATCGTGTCGGCGATGCCGCCCGGCTTGCGAGCCGCCAGGGTGCCGATGGAGATACCGATGGTGATACCGAGCACCGATGCGGTACCCGCAAGGCGCAACGTGTTGAAGATCGAGTAGCGCAGTTCCGTCCAGACGTCGGCGCGGCCCTTGATGGTGCGCTGCCATTCGTCGGGACCCTGGATGAAGCTGTGCAGCCACTTGAAGTAGCTGCGGATGTAACCGCCGAAGCCGTCGTACAGGAAGTTGGCTTCCTTGTACTGCTGGATCTTCTCTTCGGTGACCCGGGTGTTGTTGCGCTTGTAGGACTCGACCGGGTTCCACCCGATTCTCACCATGACATAGACGGTGAACGTGATGAAGATGATGGTGGGAACCATCCACAACAGGCGCCTGACAATGAATCTCAGCACCGCAACCCCCAACGACTTCGAACGTGTGTTTGCAATCGGACCGGAAGCGACGTTGGGGCCGGCCTTGCGGCCGACCCCAACGCTACTTCAGTAATGGATGAGCAATCGCTCGATCAGAGCTCGATCAGAGCTCTTCGAGCACCGCTTCACCGGCGAGGAACTCACTCGGGATGATTTCCTGGTCGGCGGTGGTCTCGTACATACCCGGCAGCACCGGGAAGCTCACCAGCCACACGTACCACGACGAGTTCGAGCACTCGGTGATGGGGTTCGGGCAGTCAGAGGTGGGGAACTGCTCCGCACCGATGATGATCTGGCCGTCGCCATCGACGTCGGTCCACTCGTACCAGTTGTTGATCGCACGGTAGTTGGCGATCTCCTCGGTGGAGGTGGCGTCGAGACGGTCGGTGCGGTAGGCGCCAACGTTCGGGAACTGCAGCAGCGGGAGCATGATGTGATCCTCAGCCATCAGGGCGATGGCCTGCTTCACTTCTTCCGCACGCTTGGCCGGGTCGAGCTCGGCGTCGGCAGCGATGAGCAGCTCAGTGGCTTCCTCGTTGCACCAGCCGTTGCTGTTCTGACCCTGGAAGTCGTTCTCCTCGGTCGGGATCTGGTCGCAACCCCACGTACGGAGGTAGGCGGGGTCCGGAGCCACGGTGTTGATGTACATCGCCATGTCGTAGTCGAGCGACGGCAGGCGGGTCTCGAACACGCAGGGCAGCGCCTCACAGTTGTCGGCACGCACGTTGAAGCCAGCCTCGGCCAGCTTCGGGATCAGGAACTCCTGGGTGCTCTCACGGCGGGTGTTGCCGGTGTTGACCATCCAGCGGATCTCCGGAACCTCACCGGTCTCGGGGTTGACCCACATGCCGGAGCCGTCCTGGGTCCAGCCGTTCTCCTCGAGAAGCGCCACGGCGCCTTCGGGGTCGTAGCTGCCTTCGAAGGCGTTGTCGCAGTACGGGCCGGGGGCGATCGGGCCGCAGGTCAGCAGCGGAAGGCCGCTGGCGAACGGGGCGTAGATCTGGTCGTACACGGCCTGGGTGTCGATCGACTTGCTGAACGCAGTACGGAACACCGGGTCGGCGAAGGGACCCTCGTAGCTCTGGAAGTAGAAGCCCTCGAAGGCGCCCGAACCAGCAGCGTCGGAGGCCACGTTCGGGTCGGCCAGCTCTTCATCGAGGCCGGTGTAGGCCTGCGGGAAGATGAAGTCGACCGCGCCGCTCTTCAGAGCGGTGGGGCCATCCTCGGCCGGCACGAACACCACGCGCTCCACACCAGGGGTGCGCGAGCCCATGTAGCCCTCGTTGGGAACGAGCACGAGCTGCTCGGCGCTCCACGAGTCGATCATCCACTCGTTGGCCGAGTAGCTGATGCCGCCGTCGAATGCCTCGGACACGTCCATGCAGTCGGGGGTGGCGTCAGCCTTCAGCAGGCCACCGAACAGCAGACGCCAGGGGGCGTACTTCTCGCTGAACTCGACGACGACTTCGCTGCCCTCACCGCTGATCGAGGTGATCTGGTCGTAACCCGTGGTGCTCAGCGAGCCCGGGGTGTTCATGATGGCGTCGTAGGTGCACTGGAAGTCGGCAACCGTGATGGGGGTGCCGTCGTTCCACACAGCAACGTCGCTGAGGGTGTAGGTGACACGCATCACCGGCTCGGCCGGGGCCTCGCCTTCGGTGGTCTCCGTGGCTTCGGTGGTGTCGGTGCTGCCTTCGGTGGTCTCGGTGCTGCCTTCGGTGGTCTCCGTGGCGCCCGTGGTTTCCGTGGTCGACTCCTTGTCGTCGCCGCAAGCGGCAACCACAAGGGACAGACCGACGGCCACCGCAGCGAACTTGCTGCGCTTTGTGGTCCTCACGTGGATGGTCCTCCTGATGTGTAACGGAGGGAGGTAATGCGACCACTTGCGTGGCCATCGCCCGACGGTCCTCCCCGATCCGTTCGGGCGCAGCGAGGCTACCACGGTTGTTTACCCAGTGGTAGCAAACGTGTTCCCACTTGTACGAAAAGTTGGATGAACTGTTCCAACCGTTCGTGTTCGAGGGTTGCTACACGCCGAGCTTGCAGATACGGGCGAACTCGTCGGCATCGAGGCTGGCGCCCCCCACGAGCGCACCGTCGATGTCGGTGCAGGCGATGAGTTCGGCGATGTTGGCAGCCTTCACGCTGCCGCCGTACTGGATGCGCACCTGCTGCGCGGCGTCGGCACCGAACACCTCCGCCACGCAGCCACGGATGGCTGCGCACACGGCCTGGGCATCGTCGCTGGTGGCGGTGCGGCCGGTGCCAATGGCCCAGATGGGCTCGTAGGCGATGACCAGTGCCCCCACCTGCTGGGCGGACCGGCCCGCCAGCCCGGCGCGCACTTGGCCGAGCACCTTGGCCTCGGTCTGCCCGGCCTCACGCTCGTCCAGCGTCTCGCCGCAGCACATGATGGGGGTCATGCCGTGCTGCTGAATCGCCGCGACCTTCTTGTTCACCATCTCGTCGGTCTCGCCGAACAACTCGCGCCGCTCGCTGTGACCACAGATGACGTACTGCACCCCGAGCTTGGCGAGGAACACGGGCGACACCTCACCGGTGAAGGCCCCCTTCTCCTCCCAGTGGCAGTGCTGCGCACCGAGCGCGTACCCGACCTTGTCGGCATCGAGCACCGTCTGCACGGATCGGATGTCGGTGAACGGCGGGTGGAGGCTCACATCGGCGGCCTCCAACTCGTCCTTGCCCACCAGGTAGGCAAGTTTCTGCACGATCTGGATGGCCTCGAAGTGATTGAGGTTCATCTTCCAGTTGCCGGAAATGAGTGGCTTACGCATTGGGGGCTCCCCTCAGAGCTTCCAGGCCGGGCAGGTCGCCCAACTCCAGCAGTTCCAGTGAGGCTCCCCCACCGGTGCTCACATGGTCGACCTCGTCGTCGAGGCGGAACTGGGCGAGCGCGGCCGCACTGTCGCCGCCACCCACCACCGTGAAGGCCTTCGTGTCGGCCATTGCCTGCGCCACCGTGCGCGTGCCGGCCTCGAACCGCGGGTCTTCGAACATGCCCATCGGGCCGTTCCAGAACACGGTGCGAGCGTCCATGATGACGTCGGTGAAGGCCGCCGCCGAGCCGGGCCCGATATCGAAGCCCTTGGCACCGGGCGGCAGCGACCGACCGAACGTGGCGAAGTTGCCGCTTGCGTCGGTGCCCACGAGATCTTCGGGAAGGTGAATGGCCTTGCCTGCGGCAGCAGCGTCGGCCAGCAGCCGTTTGCATGTGTCGACCTGGTCGGGCTCCCACAAGCTGTCGCCGATGCCGTAACCCTGCGCGGCAAGGAAGGTGAAGCACATCGCCCCACCCACCACGAGCGAGTCGACCACCCTCAGCAGTGCTTCCACGACGCCCAGCTTGTCGCTGATCTTGCTACCCCCGAGCACCGCAACGAACGGGTGCTTCGGCTCGTTGCGCAGGCCGAGGAGCACCTCGACCTCCTTCTGCAACAGCAAACCCATCGCGCTGGGTAGGGTGCGCGGGGGCCCGACGATGCTGGCGTGAGCGCGGTGGCACGCGCCGAACGCGTCGTCGACGTACATGTCGATACCGTCGACCAGCTTCGCCACGAACGCCGGATCGTTGCCCTCCTCGCCTGCGTCGTACCGCAGGTTCTCCAGCAACTCGACACCCGGCGCCAACTCCGCGAGCCGGGCTCGCACAGGGTCCATCGAGTACTTCGGGTTCGGCTGCCCCTTCGGGCGGCCGAGGTGGCTGCAGGTGACCACCTGCGCGCCACGCTCGGTGAGCCAGTTGATGGTGGGCAGGGCGGCGCGGATGCGGAAGTCGTCGGTGATGACGCGCGCGTCACCCTCGCCTTCCATCGGGACGTTGAAGTCAGTCCTGACGAGCACCCGCTTCCCGCTCACGTCGCCCAAGTCGGCGAGGGTGGGGATGCGGCCCATGGCCTACTTCTTCTTCTTGGTGGCAGCGGCCACCTTGGCGCCGGCGTAGAGGGTGGTGTCGATGAGCCGGTTGCTGTAGCCCCACTCGTTGTCGTACCAGGCCAGCACCTTCACCATCTTGCCCATGCTGGCGGTGAGGCCGGCGTCGAAGATGCTGGAGTGCGGATCGCCCTGAATGTCGCTCGACACGATGGGGTCTTCGGTGTACTTCAGGATGCCCTTCAGCGGACCGGACGACGCGGCCTTCTTGAACGCCGCATTGATCTCGGCAACCGTCGCCGCCTTCTTCAGGTTGGCGGTGAAGTCGACGATGGAGCCCGTGGGCACGGGAACGCGCAGCGAGGTGCCGTCGAGCTTGCCCTTCATGCTCGACAGCACCAGGCTCGTGGCCCGGGCTGCGCCCGTGCTGGTGGGCACGATGTTGATCGCGGCGCCGCGGGCGCGGCGGAGGTCCTTGTGCGGGCCGTCGACCAGCTGCTGGTCACCGGTGTACGCGTGCACGGTTTGCATCAGGCCCTGCTCGACGCCGAACGCATCATCGAGCACCTTCACCACGGGCACGAAGCAGTTGGTGGTGCAGCTGGCGTTGGAGATGACCTTCTGGGTCTTGAAGTCGAAGTCCTTGTGGTTGACGCCGTACACGAAGGTGGCATCGGCGCCGTCGCACGGAGCCGACACGATCACCAGCGGGGCACCGCCCTCAAGGTGCCACGCAGCCTTGTCGCGGGCGGTGAAGATGCCGGTGCTCTCGATGACCACGTCGACACCGAGGTCGCCCCAGGGCAGGTTCTTCGGGTCGCGCTCTTGCAGGACCTTCAACTCGTCGCCATCGACTGAGATTCCGCCCTTGCTCACCTTGATGTCGGCGTCGAGAATGCCGAGCACGCTGTCGTACTTGAGCAGGTGAGCCATCTGGTCGAGCGAACCGAGGTCGTTCACCGCCACGATGTCGATGTCGGCGCCGCGCTGCTTGGCGGCGCGCAAGAAGTTGCGACCGATGCGACCGAAACCGTTGATACCGACGCGAACCGTCATGGTTGCGTTCCTTTCGGGGAGAAGGGGAGGTGTTCCGTCGTCAACCCTACTCGCGCCCACGGGCGCGGCCCAGGTGCCTTGGTCCTGAACCGGGTCGGTGTGCTGTCGTCAGCGCTCGGCGGGCAGATCGCGGTGGCCGGTGCGCACGGTGTAGCCGCACGCCCGCAGGCGTCGCGCCAGTTCCTCCGCCACCGCCACGCTCCGATGACGGCCACCCGTGCAGCCAATGGCGACCGTGAGGTAGCTGCGACCCTCCCGCTCATAGGCAGGAAGGGTCGACACCAACAGCGCTTCGAACCGGTCGAGGAAGTCGATCGCCGAGGCCTGCCCGAGGACGAACTCGCGCACGGGAGCGTCGTGACCCGTCAAGGGGCGTAGCTCGGCGTCCCAGTGGGGGTTGGGGAGGAACCGCACATCCATGACGATGTCGGTATCGAGCGGCAGGCCGTGCTTGAAGCCGAAGCTCTCGACAGCCAGCTGCATGCGTTGGTCGCCCTGCTCGCTGTCGAACGCCCCGACCAGCTTGGCCTTCAACTGGTGCACGTTGAGGTCGGTGGTGTCGATCACCAGGTCGGCCTCGCTCTTCACCGGCTCGAGCTGAGCTCGCTCGAGCTCGATGGCCTCCATCAGGCCCGCCGCCTCAGCGTGAAGGGGGTGCTTGCGGCGAGTGGCGTCGTAGCGCTGCACGAGCACCGACGTGGCCGCATCGAGGTACAGCACTCGCACCCGGTGACCCGCGGCTCGCAGCGCGGCCACTCGGGGCAGCACCTCCACGTGCTGGCGGCCCGACACCAGCGCCAACTTCTCGATGTCGCTACCCGGCTTGCTCACCAACTCCACGATGGTGTCGACCAAGGAGGTGGGAAGGTTGTCGACCACGTACCACCCAAGGTCTTCCATCACCGCCGCCGCGCCGGAGCGTCCAGCGCCCGACAAACCGGTGATGAGAAGGATGTCCGCCATCGAGTTGGATCGTAGGCGCGATCAGACCTTGACGGTACGGAGATACAGCAGCCGGGGAATGGTGCTGGCCGCCGCATACTCCTCCGCCCGGGCCAGGAAGCCCGCCGGTGGAGCCGGCTCCTCCATCCGCTGCACCAGCAGGCCATTGGCGGCAAGCGTGTTCACGTAACGGCTCAGCGGGCGGTGGATGAACGGGATGAACACGTCCTTCTCCACCTCCTCGATGGTTTCGTCCTCCACCAGGTAGGGGCCGATGCGCCAGTACTGCTCGGGCGGGTCGAGGAACTGGTCGTCGATCCAGCCGCTGTTGGGCGTCTGGAGCAACGGGTGGAGATCGGAAGAG
>DMQJ01000041.1:0-299 GCA_003455715.1 Acidimicrobiaceae bacterium
GTGGTCCGCCGCTGCTGCAGAACGGCGTGCCGCCCATCAGCGCCGACCCGCCGCTGCACACCTGGACCCGCCGGTTGGTGCTGCCCACCATGAGCCCGGCCCGTGTGGCCGAGTACGAGGTGTTCACCCGCGAGCTGTGTCGCCGTCTCGTCACCGAGTTCGTCGAGCGTGGTGACACTGCCGACGCTGCGGCCGAGTACGCCCAGCAGATCCCGGTGCGCGTCATCGGCCACATCCTTGGCGTGCCGGAAGACATGGCCCCCACGTTCACCGAGTGGGTGCGCGACGTGCTCGAGTTC
>DMQJ01000041.1:500-988 GCA_003455715.1 Acidimicrobiaceae bacterium
CGTGCTCGAGTTCGCCCACGACGATCAGCGCCGCATGCGTGGCATCACCGGCCTCCTGCAGTACCTCACGGGCGCGCTCGACGAGCGCATCGCCAACCCCACCGACGACTTCATCAGCGAACTGCTGCAGAGCGAGCACGACGGCCAGCCCATCGAACGCTCGGTGGTGATGGGCATGTGCGCGTTGCTGCTCATCGCCGGCATCGACACCACATGGTCGTCGATCGGTTCGTCGATGTGGCACCTCGCCACCCACCCGCAGGATCGGCAGCGGTTGCTCAACGAGCCCGACCTGTGGCCCACCGCCATCGAGGAGTTGCTGCGGGCGTACGCCCCGGTCACCATGGCCCGCCGTCTGTCGCACGACGTGGAGTTCAAGGGCTGCCCGATGAAGGCCGGCGACCGCATCCTCATGAACTTCCCGGCCGCCAACCGCGACCCGGAGGCCTTCCCCGAGCCCGACAAGGTCATCCTCGACCGCGAGCACA
>DMQJ01000041.1:1176-6770 GCA_003455715.1 Acidimicrobiaceae bacterium
CATCCTCGACCGCGAGCACAACCGCCACGTGGCTTTCGGTGCGGGCATTCATCGCTGCGCCGGTTCCAACCTTGCTCGCATGGAGCTGCGCGTGGCCATCGAGGAGTGGCTGCGGCAGATCCCCGAGTTCGAACTGGCCGACCCTTCCCAGGTCACCTGGGCGGGCGGTCAGGTGCGCGGGCCGCGCAACGTGCCCGTACGCTTCGGCGGATGAGACACCTCCGCGACGCTGTCCACGCCCTCGACCCAGGGCTGGCGGCGATCCGCGGTCAGTTCCAAGTGCCCGACGGCTTTTCGCCGGAGGTGACGGAGGCCGCTGCTGCAGCAGCGCGTCGACGGCTCACCGATCATGTCGATCTCACCGCTGTACCGTTCCTCACGCTCGACCCGGCAAGCAGTACCGACCTCGATCAGGCGTTGCACATCGAACGCGTCGGCACCGACTTGTTGCTGCACTACGCCATCGCCGATGTGGGCTGGTTCGTCGACCATGACGGCCCGCTGGATCGGGAGGCCTGGCGGCGGGGCACCACCTTCTACCTGCCCGATGCCAAGGCGCCCCTGTACCCGCCGGCGCTTGCCGAAGCTGCTGCCAGCCTGTTGCCCGACGGGCCGCGCCCGGCGGTGGTGTTTCACGTTCGCCTCGACGCCGAGGGCAACGCCCGCCTCGATGGCGCAACCAGAGCGGTCATCCGCAGCCGGGCCAAGTTGGCGTACGACGCCGTCACCGAGGCCGACCTGCCCGAGCCGTTCGGTGAGTTCGCTCGTCGGGTCTCTGCCGCCGAATCAGCGCGTGGGGCCGCCAAGATCGATCCGCCCGAGCAGTTGGTGGAACGCGCCGAGGGTGGCTACCGGCTGGCGTTCCGGCCACGCCTGTGGAGCGAAACGGCCAACGCCGCGCTCTCGCTGGCCTGCAACCTGGCCGTGGCCGACGCGTTGCAGGCGGCAGGCACTGGCCTGTTCCGGGTGATGGACGCACCGGAAGGCAAGGCGTTGCGTCGGCTTCGGCACACTGCTCAGGCATTCGGGTTGCAGTGGCCGACGGAGACCTCCCTCGACGCCTTCGGGCGCACGCTCGACCCCACCCAGCCAAGCGATGCTGCGTTCATGATGGCGGTGCGTCGGGCGGGCGGTGGTGCCAGCTATGTGCCCTACCGCGAGGGTGTTCGCCCGTGGCACGCGGCGATGGCGGCAACGTACGCGCACGCAACGGCGCCGCTTCGCCGACTGGCCGACCGCTACGTGGTGCAGGCAGCGCTGGCCGTCGCCAACGGGCGCGAGGTTGCCCCCGAGGTGTCGGAGGCGTTCGCCCGCCTGCCCGAGGTGATGGAGCGTGCCGACACGCTCGCCTCGCGAATCGAACGGGCGGTCGTCGACCTCGCCGAGGCAGTGATGCTGCACGGCCACGAAGGCTCGGTGCATCGCGCAGTGGTGGTCGACGACAACGAGGAGGTGTCGCGCATTCAGCTGTGCGACCTCGCAGTGGTGGCCAACCTCAAGGCCCGCGGCGTGCAGCCAGGCGACGAGGTGCGGGTGCGGCTCGTCTCGGCCGACCCGACTCGCCGTGAAGTGAAGTTCGAGCGCGTCGCCTGACCGGCCCGGGTGGAGGCAGGCGACTCAGTCGAGTTCGTCGCCCAGTTCGGAGATGATGTCGCCGCGGTTGGCGTCCTCGCCCTCCTCGCCACCATCGTCGCTCGACGACTCCGGATCTGCCCACGGATTGGACCCACCGGCGAGGACCTCGGCGAAGTCGCCCACCTTGCCGACTACTGCGTTGCCGAACTCGGCTGCGGTCTCGACCATCTCCTCGGCTGTGTCGCCCACAGCGTTCGCGCCTGCGACGCCGATCTTCGTGACGCCGCTGGCGACGTCGACCACTCCGCCCCATACGCCCGTGGAGGCGTGCGTGGCCTCGGCGGTGATGTCGTCGTCGGGTACAGGCTCGGTATCGGTGTCGAATCCGGGCCGGGTCTCACGTTCATGGCGTGGCCGCTGGTCGGCGAACGGTCGCGACGGGCCACGTTCGACCACGTCATCGAAGTCGTCACGGAGTGGGCGGTTCGGTCGAGGTGTGCTCATGTGCACAGTCTGGCCGAGTCGGCTCGACACCCGCATCGGGAGAACTCCCGAACCTGCGCGGGCAGCGTCCGGCTGTGCTCAGGCTGCGACCAACCGGTGCACGGTGCCGGTGGTGGACCCGACGACGTAGATCTCGCCATCTGGTGCGGTGCGGATGGAGCTCACCGTGCCCGGTCGGCCGACATCGATGCGGTTGACGGTGGCCGGGTCGGTGCCGGCATCGGTGGTAGCGGGGATCGCCCACACCTTGCCGCTGCACCAATCGCCGAAGACGTACCACCCGACCAGTGAGGGCAGCGATGAGCCGCGGTACACGACACCACCTGTCACCGCGCAGCCGTCGTCGCCGTGGGCGTAGTAGTACGCGGGTTCCACATGGCCGTCGGCCGGTTGGTCGTCGTACACGCGGCGCGGGCCCTCCCACGCGCTCCAGCCGAAGCTCACACCGCGAATGGCCTCGCCGCCGTCGGTGGCCCGCACGACGTTCACTTCCTCCCATGTGGACTCACCGACATCGCCGATCCACAAATCGCCGGTGGCAGGGTCGAAGCCGATGCGCCACGGGTTGCGCAGGCCATAGGCCCAGATCTCGGGCACCGCGCCGTCAGTGGCGACAAACGGGTTGTCGGCGGGCACGGTGTAGGGCCGACCGCCCGCGGGAAGCGGGTCGATGCGCAGAATCTTGCCCAACGGCACGGCCAGGTCGAGCGCTCGACGTTCGGGGTCGGGTGGGCCGGTGTTGTTGGTCTTGCCGCCCTCACCCGCAGCGATGTAGAGGTACCCGTCGGGGCCGAAGGCGAGGCCGCCGCCATTGTGGCTGATCGACGGCTGGGCACGCACGAACACCTCGCGGGCCGTCGCCATGTCGAAGGTGCCGTCGGGTGCCAGCGCGTACTCGGCGAGCACCGTGGCGCCATCGGCCGACCGGGTGTAGGTGACGTAGGCGAGCGGCTGGGCCGGGTGGAACACCAACCCCAGCAGCCCCTGCTCGATGCCCTCGCTGGTGACCATGTCGCCGAGGTCGAGGGCAGTGAGCGCAGGGCCGGGCGCGCCGGCACCCTGGCTGGTCGTGTCGCCGATGGTGAACACCTGGCCGCTGCGCACTGCGACGTACGCCACCGCTGGGTCGCCGTGCCATGCGATGTCGACGGCGTCGGCGAATCCCTCGGCCACGAGCGTGAGCTGCACCATCTCGGCGGTGAGTGGGGGTGCCTGAGCAGCGGTCGATGTGTCGGCAGACCGCGGCGACCCGCCGCCACACCCAGCGATCAGCACCGCTGCAGCCGCGGCCACCGCAGCCACTCGACGGGGGGTGCGCCATCGACGGGTCATGCGGCGATGAGGCGATAGACGCTGCCGTCGCCGTGAGCCAGCACGTACAACTCGTCGTTCGGCGCTGCCACGATGGCGCTCACGTTGGGCAGACGGCCGAGTTCGACGACGGTGACCGACCCCGGATCGCCCGCGGCGACATCGGACGGGATGGCCCACACGAGCCCGCTGCACCAGTCGGCGAACAGGTACCAGCCGCGCAGATCGGGCACCTCGTTGCCGCGGTACACCGCACCGCCGGAGACGGAACAGTCGCCGTTGCCGTGCGAGTACTCGTACACGGGCATCAACACGTCGTCGGCCACCTGGTCGTCGTTGAAGCGGTGCGTGCCTTCCCACGCGCTCCAGCCGAAGTTGACCCCTCGGCCGGCGTCGGTGCCGTCGGTGGCTCGCGCCGCGGACACTTCCTCCCAGTCGCCTTGGCCGACGTCGCCGATCCACATGTCGCCGGTGGCCGAGTCGAACGAGAAGCGCCATGGGTTGCGCAGGCCGATGGCCCAAATCTCGGGGCGTGCGCCGTCGACCCCTACGTATGGGTTGTCGGCGGGCACGGCATAGGGGTCGGCCTCGCCGGGTGTGGGCTCGATGCGCAGCACCTTGCCGAGCAGGCTCGACAGGTCGAGCGCGGCGCGCTCGGGGTCGTTGGCCGCGCCGCCATCGCCGGTGGCGATGTAGAGGTAGCCGTCGGGGCCGACGAGCAGCGCGCCGCCGTTGTGGTTGCCGTACGGCTGGGCGATGGTGAGGATCACCTGCTCGTCGGTGAACGAACCGTCGTCGCCCACGGCGAACGCAGCAATGACGGTGTCGCCCGACCCGTCGGTGTAGTTGACGTACGCGAGTGAGCCGTCGAGCGAGAACCGCAGACCCAGTAGGCCCTGCTCACCTTCGTTGGTGATGCGCCCCGAGATGTCGAGCACGGGGTCGCCGAGTGCGCCGTCGCGGAGTGGGTGGACGACGCCCACCTGGCTGACCACATAGGCCGTGTCGTCGCCGACGCGCCAGGCGATGTCGACGGGGCGCTCGATGCCGCTCACCACTTGCTGGTAGGTGACTCCGTTGGCCGTTGGGGTGCCGGTGGGCCCCGGCTCGAACACGGTGTCGGACGGCACGGTGTCGGACGGCACGGTGTCGGACGGCACGGTGTCGGGCAGGCCGGTGTCGCTCGTGCTGGGGGTGTCGGTGCCGGGCGCGGCGGGAGAGGATGCGGTGGTGGCCGACGTGTCGCTGCCGGCATCGTCGGTGCACGCTGCGGCGATAATGGCCAACGAGCACAGGCCCGCGATGGCGATGCGGCGGCTCATCGCCGCACCAGCCGCACCAGGCCCTCCTGCACCACGCTGACGGCAAGTGAACCGTCGCGGGTGAAGATGGCGCCACCAGCCAGGCCTCTGCTGGCACCGGTGGAAATGGAGTGCTGGTCGTAGAGCAGCCAGTCGTCGGCGCGGAAGGGTCGGTGGAACCACATGGCGTGGTCGAGGCTGGCCATCTGCATACCAGGTGTTTCCCAACTCATGCCCAGGGGCAGCACCGTGGTGTCGAGCAGCGTCATGTCGCTGGCGTAGGTGACGATGCAGGCATGGAGAGTGGGGTCGTCGGGCAAGGTGCCATCGGCGCGCATCCACACCTGCTGCCCCTCGGCCGGGTTGCCCTGGCGGCTGAACGGGTCGCCGTCGACATGGCGGAGATCGATCGGGCGGGGCCGGTCGTACCAGTCGCCCATCTTCTCCTTGTAGGGGGCCATGCGGGTCTTGAAGTCGGGCAGGGTCTCCGGGTCGGGTACGCCCGCAGGCATCTGCACCTGGTGGTCGAGCCCTGGCTCACTCACGTGGAAGCTGGCCTGCAGGTTGAAGATGGCTCGCCCGTGCTGGATCGCCACTACGCGGCGGGTGGTGAAGCTCTTGCCGTCGCGAATGCGGTCGACCTCGTAGAGGATGGGCACGGTCGGGTCGCCTGGGCGCAGGAAGTAGGCGTGCAGCGAATGCACCAGCCGCCCGGCCTCCACCGTGCGGGTGGCGGCGACGAGTGCCTGGCCGGCCACCTGGCCACCGAACACTCGTTGGCGGTTTTCGTCGGGGGAGACGCCGCGGAAGATGTTGACCTCGATGTTCTCGAGGTCGAGGAGGGCGACGAGGTCGTCGAGGGCGGTGGAGGTACTCATGCGGCGCCCATTGTCGCAGGCGATC
>DMQJ01000040.1:0-180 GCA_003455715.1 Acidimicrobiaceae bacterium
CCCACCAGCATCGACCACCGCCCCTACCGCGGCATGAACGCCGTCTGGCTCGCCATGGTCGCCGCCGCCCACGACTGGACCTCAGGCACCTTCGGCACCTACCGAGCCTGGCAACGCCACGGCGCCCAAGTCCGACGCGGCGAACGCGCCACCCAAGTCGTGCTCTGGAAGCCCACCAAC
>DMQJ01000040.1:478-629 GCA_003455715.1 Acidimicrobiaceae bacterium
CGCCCGCCGGTCGGCCTCGCCTCATCGCCCGCGCCTATGCCGTGTTCGCCGCTGAGCAGTGCGACGGAGCCGACGAGATCATCACCCGCCGCAACCAGCAACGAACCGAACGCGACACCCCCGCCCGCATCGACGCCGCCGAGCAGTACCT
>DMQJ01000040.1:824-1085 GCA_003455715.1 Acidimicrobiaceae bacterium
CATCGACGCCGCCGAGCAGTACCTCGCCGCCGTCACCGCGACCGTCATCGAGGGCGGCGACCGCGCCTACTACCGGCCCGCCACCGACTCGATCCACCTCCCGACCCTCGCCCAGTTCGACACCGCCGCCCACTACTACGCCACCCGCGCCCACGAGACCATCCACTGGACCGGCCACACCGACCGGCTCAACCGCGACCTCACCGGCCGATTCGGCGACGACGCCTACGCCGCCGAAGAACTCGTCGCCGAGCTCGGCGC
>DMQJ01000040.1:1251-7145 GCA_003455715.1 Acidimicrobiaceae bacterium
CCCGCGAATTCGGCAAACGTTTCGGCGATAACGCCTATGCATTCGAGGAACTCGTCGCCGAGCTCGGCGCTGCCATGTGGTGCGCACAGACCGGACTCACCACCGTCACCCGAGCCGACCACGCCGCCTACCTCGCCGGATGGCTTCGCATCCTGCGCAGCGACGCACGCGCCCTTGTCACCGTCGCCAGCCGAGCCCAAGCCGCCGTCGACTGGCTCAACACCCACACCGGACACACCACCACCGAGACCGTCGAGGAGGTCGCCGCATGAACCGCCCGCCCTACCGCCGCAGCGACGAGATCGCCGCCTACACCTACCAAGCCGACATCTACTGCCCGGCCTGTCTCATCGAAACCATGATCGCCGACGGCATCGCCGCCCCCGCCGCCCGCGACATGCCCACCGACGACGTCCTCGAGCAATGCGCCGGCGCCATCGCCATCAACCGAGACGACGACACCACCTACGACACCAGCGAGTTCCCCAAGCCCGTGTTCCTCGACTGTTTCACCCCCGACGACTCCTGCGCCCGCTGCCACGCGCCGCTCTGACCTCAACGACGGTCGGCCGCCAGACGTGCGGCCGGCCGCCGCTCGACGCGTGTGCCGTGACCGCCCTTCGGGCGGGTGCCGTCGACTCTGCGTCAACCGACTCGTGCTCCTCACCCGTAGGTGACTCGAAGCGCAGATTTGGGACCTCCCACGAGCGACCTCTGCCGATCGGCCTACCCTTCAGGACGTGGACTCCCGGCTGCCCGACTACTTCTCCGACCGTGAGCTCGGCCCGCCCCCACTGCTACTGGACGATCTCCCCTCGACGGCATGGATAGGTATCTCGGCAACCTTCCACAGGTTCGCGGACCAGCACTTCTTCGCTGCAGAGTTTCCCGAGCAGTGCCAGGACGGGAAGGGCATCTCTGGGACGAGCATGGCGGGCCTTCGAGCGCTGCTGGTCTCACACATCCCGCGGCTCGGCGGCTGGCCCCGTGAAGACGAGCCGCCCGACACCATCACAGCGATGGATCTCGTCGTGTTCGGATGGGTGCATGCCCAAGAGCCGAGCGTTGCCGGACATCATGGCTACTTCGGTCACGACCACTACACGTTCGACCGTGGCGCCGGACGCGCTCGCTGGAGCAGCGAGATCAATCGAATCCTCGAGCGAAATGGCGTGGCTCTTCGGCAGGAGCCTGACGGAACCGTGGTCCGAGTCGACACCGCCGCGGCGACGGTCGCCACGCGCTCTCCCGTCCCAAGCGTTGGCGACGTCCAGGTCGACGAGAAGATCGCCACGGCGCTGCGAAAGTACCGAGCACCCGACGCTGCCGTCCGTCGCGAGGCACTCGAGGCGTTGTGGGATGCCTTTGAGCGGATCAAGACAGTCGTCGAACCCAGCAGCAAGAAGCGATCGGTCCGCGCACTCATCGACCTCATGGCTGACGAAGATGCGTCCCGCGACTTCATCGAGGCCGAGTTCGTATCGCTCACCAAGATCGGCAACGACTTCCAGATCCGACACCACGAGGTCGACAAACACACGGTCGAGGAGTCCTTGATCGACCCGCTCTTCATTCGTGCCTTTGCACTCGTTGACTCGGCCGCTCGAGCGATCGCCAGGCGGGCCGGGGAGGCATGAGAGACGCCGGTCCGCCGGCTGGCTGACCACAGCGAAGGGAGTCGGGGAACGCGACAGCGAACCCTAGAGAACGTCGTTCGTACTGTCGCCGACTGTCCGAGTGGATGGAGGTCTGTGATGGAGAGCAGCAGCGACCCGGGGAGTCGCCATACCGACTACGACTGGAACCGGCGAGGCCGACACCGGTTGCGAGCGCCGGCTGCCGTCGTGATCGACCTGCCGGTGCCGGCGGCTTCCGATGCTCACCTGTGGGTGGCAACGATCTGGCCCGACGAGCAGACCGGTGGATGGGCTCGCACGCTCTGGCAGCCCGAGCCATCGCGGCGTGGCTGGCGGCTGCCAATGGAGCTCGCCGCTGGCGACGTGATCGAGTTCGGCGCCGACACGCCAGCACGGCCGGTGCGGTGGTTCGGAGTCATGGACTCCTACGAGCCCGACCGCTGGGCCACGATCCAAGGCCCGTACCCGACCCCGACCGACGCGTGGCACGACGCGCAGCGCCTCCTCGCGCTCGAACGGTTCCTCCCTGCGCTACGTACCGAACCGCCCGAAGCATCGACTCCCTGCGACCGGACCGGCCGCGACCGCCGCCACCGCCGCCCGTAGACGAGCGATCCGCACTCGCCACCGCCCCTGCGAACCTGCCGAGGCGATCGGGAGTGAACCCAGGTCGGACTCACAGATAATCACCGGGACGGTGTGCACGGATTTCGGGAGTCTGGGAGTGACCTCGGGAGCGTGCCCGGGAGTGTGCGAGCGCACGCTGCGATGCATGTTGAGTATCGCCAAGCTGCGGGTCGGGCAGGAGGCCTACACACTCGCCGGCGTCGCCCAAAGTCTGGACGACTACTACACCGGCCGTGGCGAAGCCGACGGCGTCTGGATCGGTGTCGGCGCGGAACGCCTCGGCCTCGACGGTCCGGTGTCGGCGGACGACCTTCGAGCGGTGCTCGCTGGCATCGCGCCGGGCACTGGTGGGCTGACCCCGAACGGCGAGACGCTGCGCACGCACCCGCGTCGGGTGCCAGGGTTCGACCTCACCTTCAAGGCGCCGAAGTCGGTGTCCGTGCTCTATGCCGTCACGGACGATCCTCGTGTCCAAGGGCAGATCATCGAAGCCGGCGAAGCCGCCGTCCGCCAGACGGTCGCCTGGTTGGAACGCGAAGCGATTCGAGTGCGCCGTGGGTCCGGGGACGCCGCGTACCTGAACGATCTCGCAGCCCGCGACCCGGCCGCAGCAGAGGCCGCGAAGGTCCGTGTGCTCCCCGCACGTGGCGTCGTGGCCGCCGTGTTCCGGCATCGCACCAGCCGCGCCGGTGACCCTCTTCTGCACTGGCACACCCTGGTCGCGAACCTCGTGGAAGGACCCGACGGCCGCTGGGGTGCCTTCGTGCATCCAGAGCTCTACCGAACGGTCCGCGCCGCAGGCGAGCTGTTCCAGACAGCGCTGCGCGACGAGCTGACCGATCGCCTGGGGCTGCAGTGGCGCCCCGGCCGTCACGTCCCCGAGGTCGCTGGCGTCCCGCAACGTCTGTGCGAGGTGTTTTCGAAGCGGTCCGCCGAAATCGACGCCTGGCTGGAGGCCACCGGGACCCCGAACGACCCACAAGGCCGGCAGGCAGCGGTACTGGCGACACGACGCGGGAAAGCCGAGGTCGAGGGAGAACGGTTCGACGCCACATGGAAGGCTGCAGCGCTCGAGGCTGGTTGGGGTCCAGCGCAGGCCGACGCGCTGTTGTCGGCGACCGCCGGCCGCACTGTCACCTACGACGAGATCTGGCGACTCGCCGTCAAGGATCCGATCAGCGGCGCCACCGTCGACCACACCGTCACCGCGGAGGACTGGATCGAGGATCTTGGCCGGACGCTCACCGACCACGACACCACCTTCACCCGGCCCCACCTCGTCGAAGCAGTCGCCGCCCGAATCGGCGAGGGAGCATCGGTCGCCACCGTCGACCGGATCGTCGCCCGCGTACTCGCCTCGCCACAGATCGTCCCGATCGCAGATGACTGCACGCCTCGATGGACGACCTCCGGCATGCTCCACATCGAGCAACGATTCCTTGCGGCCGTCCACGACAACCGCAACAGCCGCACCCCGATCGGCGACGCGATGGTCGGCCACCTGATCGGCCACGGCCCGACCCTGGGCGCGGACCAAGACCTCGCCGTCCGAACGATCACGACCTCGCCTGACGCAGTCACCGTGCTCGTCGGCCCGGCAGGAACTGGCAAGACCTTCACGCTCGACGCCGTCCGCCGAGTGTTCGAGGACGCTGGCCATGATGTCGTCGGCGTCGCCCCGTCCGCTCGAGCCGCCCACGAACTCGCGACCGACGCCCACATCCCATCGGCAACCATTCACCGCCAACTCGGTGCATGGGACCGCGGGCTGCGTCTTCCCAGCGAGCGCACCGTCCTCGTCGTCGACGAAGCTGCCATGGCGGGCATCCGGGAGCTCGAACGGGTTATCCGGCCGGTGATCGCTGCAGGCGGACGCGTGGTGCTCGTCGGCGACCACCACCAGCTTCCCGAGATCACCGCCGGCGGAGGGTTCGCAGCACTTGCGACCGACTCCGACGTCACGATCGCCGAACTGACCGTCAACCGTCGCCAACTCAACGAATGGGAGCGCGACGCCCTCGCCGAACTCCGCGACGGCCATGTGACGGCGGCCGTCAGCGCATACCGAGAGCACGACCGGATCGTCGTCGCCGACGACCGCGCCGACATGATCGCCACCTCCGTCGACCGCTGGCTCGACGCCCATCAAGCCGGGTCCGTGCCCGTACTGCTCGCCGGAACCAACGATGTCGTGGCTGCGCTCAACCACGCCGTGCGCGAACGGCTGCTCAACGCTGGAATCCTCAACGCTGACGTGGACGGGCTCGCCGTCGGGGAGCGACTCGTCATGCGGGTCAACGACTACCGAGCCCGCACGATCAACGGCGACGACACCGCAGTCCTCAACGGTCAGACCGGAACGCTGCTGGCGATCGACGACAGCGGACTCGTCGTCCGCCTCGACCACGACGACACCCTCGTCCGAATCGACAACGACTACGTCGCAGCAGGCGGCATCGACTACGCGTACGCCACCACCGCCCACCGAGCCCAGGGCGGCACCTGGGACCTCGCCATCGCGGTCGGCCTCGACGGGCTCTACCGCGAAGCCGGCTACCTCGTGCTGTCACGCGGACGACAGTCGAACTGGCTGGTCCTCACCCAGCCCGAACTCGACAGTCTCGACCCCGACGTCGGCCGACACGACAGCCCCCTGCGCCTGCTCGACGAAGAACCCGACACGATCGACGACCTCCTTCACGACCGGCTCAGCGCCTCCCGCAGCAAGGCGCTCGCCATCACCCGGGACCCACACGCGCCCGAGATCCATCACAGGGCCACCACGCTCGACCTGTCGTCTCTGGAGAGGTGGGCCGCCTACGCACGAGTCGTCGAGGCGCGAGCCACCCACCTCGTCGGCAGCGACCCCGCTCACGCCAACGAGCGCCTCGCCCGCCTAGATCACACCGCTCGCCACGTCGCCGTTGGCCATCGGGTGAAGGCGTGGGATCGACGCAACATCGGCACCGTCACGGCCGTGGACGACAGCGTCGGCACCGCTCAGGTTGAGTTCGTTTCAGCGAAAGGCACGACGGCGGTTCGGACGTTCAACTGGGACGACATCACCATCGTCGACCCGCCACACCCGAAGCCGCGCCAACTCACCGACGTCGCCGCTAGCACCATCGAGCGAACTGCAGCGGACATCCACGACCGCCTCGACCGATGGCACGCACACCTCGCTGCCGCAGGAGTGCAGGCCACCGATGCCCATGTGTACACCGAGGCGGCAACGCTCGCCGTCGATCGCGCTGCGGCGTCGCTCCGCGCTGCTGAGCCCGCCTGGTTGATTGCACTGCTCGGTGCACGCCCGGTCGACAACCCGGCTGCGACGCAGATCTGGGAGGACACGGTACGAGAAGTCGCTGGCCATCGTCTCCGTGCCGGCATCGTCGACCCCCAGACCCCGGGCGACGAAACGGTGTGGCCGGCGAGCTCAGCCACCGTCGCTCACGCACAAGCCTGGCTCGACGACATCGCCGACCCCACCCAAACGCCAACGTTGCGAACGCGAACGCCCCACGAACTGCAGCAGCGCCAGGTCGAACTCGACGAAATCCTCGCGACCGCGCCAGCAGACGTCCGAGGCCTCATCCAGAAGATGCAGTCGATCGCACCGCTGCCGCTCGA
>DMQJ01000020.1 GCA_003455715.1 Acidimicrobiaceae bacterium
GGCTGGGGGCACGCCTGCTGTTGCACACCAGCAGCGATCAGCGCGGCCGCCGCCGCTCCGACGCCCGCACGGTGTGGCCCCGCTCCACCGGTGCCCGCGGCGCGGCCATGGCCAAGGAGTGGCGCTACCAATGGCGGTCGCCCATGCGACGCACGCAGGCCATCATCGGGGTCGCACTGTCGATGGGCTTCGCGGTGTTGCAGACATTGCCGCTCGACGATCCGCCCGCGACGGTGATCTACGCCGGGATGATGGGCCTGCTCTTCTCGGCCAACAACGCCTTCAACGTGGTCGGGTTCGACAGCCACTCGCTCTGGCTCGAGTTCACCGCCGCGGGCGGGTTGCGGCGCCACCAACTCGAGGCCCGCCTGCTCAGCTACGGCGCGGGCACGATGTTGGGGTTGGTGCTCGCCGGCCTCGCTGTCGGGGTGGCGACCGGGCAGTGGGGCGAACTGCCGATCTACCTGGCCCTCACCCCTACCGGCGTGTTGTGCCTGCTCGGCGTGGGCGCGGTGGTGTCGGCAGCGTGGCCGCTCACCGCCATCGATGGCGACAACCCGTTCAAGAAGCCCACCGGCGCCAACGGCTGCGGCTACGCCCTGGCCGTGCTGGGGGCGATGGCTTCGCTGGCGGTGCTGCTGGCACCGATCGCCCTGCCGCTGGTGCTGTTCGACGGGTGGTGGCGCATCGGCGTGGCCGCCGGCGGCTGGATCTGGGGCTGGTTCGTGTGGCGCACCGGGGTGTCGCGCGGGGTGGCTCGCCTCGATCGCCATGGGCCCGACCTACTCGCCGAACTGAGCCCGCGCCTCGGCACGTAGGGCGCCCTACTCGGCCACGACCTGGGCGATGGCCACGAGCTCGGTGTGGGTGAGGCTGAGGTGCCAGCGGGTGATACCGCGGTCTACCGCCAACTCCAGAGCGCGCCCGGCGACCATCAACCGTGGCGACCCGCTGGCATCGCGGGTCACCCACACATCGTGGAAGCCGAACGCGCCGAGGCCCAACCCCATCGCCTTCATCACCGCTTCACGAGCGGCGAAGCGAGCGGCCAACGACGGCACAGGATCGACCTTGGGTGCCACATAGGCGAGCTCTTCGGCGGTGAACAGCCGAGTGCGCATCGAGGGTGTGCGAGCCAACGACGTGCGGAAACGCTCGACGTCGACCGCATCGACGCCGATGCCCTTCACACTCGGCAGGCCCGCCGCGCTGGTCACCGCTGGCGCCAGCGGTCGGCGGTGTCGCTGATGGGCAGGATGAGCAGATCGGCCACCGACAGGTCGGCCAGCAGGTCGTCGCGGAAGGTGCCCTCCGTCTCGGTGACCCAGTCGACCAGTCGGTCGTAGCGGCGGTCGTAGCCCTGCAGCACCCCGCGCATCGTGGCGACGGGCAAGCGATCGTGGAACCGCACATGCAGCAGCGTGATGCCCGTGCACTGCCCGGCCTTTACCTCGGGCACGAAGATGACGGTGCGCCCGTCGCTGCGCCCGCGGGCCACCAGCACTTCCTTCTCGTTGGCCACACGGCGCTTGGTACCGAGCAGTTGCGAGTTGGTCTCGACCCGGCTGGGCACGTCGCGCGACAACCCGCCCCGGTCGACGATCGCGATAGTGGCCCCGGCAGCGCCCCGCACCGACGGGTCGCCGTCGATGGCGTAACGGGTGTAGCCCACCACGGCTTCCACCGCCGGGTCGAGATCGGCCAGCACCTTCAGGGTGCGGTAGCTGAGCCGGTCGCGGCCGGCGCCGGCGGCGAGCGCTTCTTGCACCAACGCCCGGTCGAGCACGCCTTCGTCGTTGCGGCTGATGCCAACCGTGACCGTCTTGGCCTGATGCTTGATGGCGTCGATGGGCCGGGTGAGTTCCTCCACAGCACGGGTGAGCGCGGCGGTGAGGTCGTCGACCAGGTCGCTCGGTGTAGCGATGCGGCCGGTGGCCCGCTGGTACGCCTCGAGCGGCGACTCGGCACCCAGGTCGCGCAGCAGGCTCACCACGCGCACCGCGGTGGATGCCTCGAGGTGGCCGTCGTAGCGGCCCGCCCGCAGCCCGTCGAGGAAACGGTCGGTCGGCGCGGTGATGCCGCGGCGCACCTCTGCGAGCACTGCGCTGCCGTCGGCATGATGGGCGAGCGCGTCCTCGATGACCTCGCGTGCTTCACGGAGCGGACGAGCCGATGCGTCGATGGCGAGCGCAGCTTCGTAGCCGAACAGGTGGCCGGTCATCGCCGACAACACGAAAGCCAGCGCAGGATGCACGGTCGGGACGGTGAGAACGGCGCTGGCCGCGGCGAACCGTTCGTCGGCCTCAGTGGCCACCACGATTGGCGTCGCCTTGTGCGCCTTGTAGATGGCTACTTCCTTGGCGACGTCGTCGGCAGTGCCACCCACCAGGCCTGCTGCGCACACCAGGATGAGCGGCTCGCTCGAGAGGTCGATGTGCTTCTTGTCTTCCGTGACATCGCAGGCGATGCTCTTGTAGCAGAGCTCGCTGAGCTTGATTCGTATCTCCGCTGCGGCCACGGTGTTGGGGCCGTTGCCCACGATGGCCCAGTAGCGCTTGGCGGGTGCGAAGCGGTGTGCAGCGTCGGCGATGGCGGGCCGGTTGGCCACCACCTCGCCCATGGCCTCCGGCAACTCGCGCAGTGAGCCCAGCAGTTCGTGGCGGTGCGCCGCTGAACCCTTCCCCGCGGCCTCGGAGATGGCGCACGCCAGCAACACCCCAGCCGCCACCTGGGCGTAGAACGCCTTGGTACTTGCGACGCTCATCTCCACGTCGCGGCCATCGCTGGTGTACATCACACCGTCGGCCTTGTCGGTGAGGTCGCTGTTGCGGCGGTTCACGATGGCCAGCACGGCGGCACCGCGGCCACGGACGAGGTCGACGGTTCGGTTGGTGTCGGTGGTGGTGCCGCTCTGGCTGACCGCGACGATGAGCGTGTCGCTCATGTCGAGGCGAAGGTGGAAGCCACTCAGTTCGGTGGCGGTGATGGCGTCGACGTCGAGCGTGTCGCCGCACAACCGGTCGAGCACGTCGGCCATGCTGCGCCCGGCGACGGCGGCCGTGCCCTGCCCGATGACCCGCACCTTGGTGATCGATCCATCGCCGAGGCGTTGCGCCACTGCGGCCGGCAGGGCGCGCTCGCCCACCTCGGCGCGCAACCCGGCAGACGTGTCGACCAACTTGCCGCGCAAGGTCTTGCGGAAGCTCTGCGGTGCCTCGGTGATCTCCTTCAACAAAAAGTGCGGGGCATCACCGCGGTCGATGTCGCGGGTGGTGACCTGTGCGGTCACCACCTCGCTGTCCGCGAGCGGTAGGTCGCTGCCGTCGTACGCCATGCGGCGGATGCCCTCGAGCGTGCCCGCCTGACGGCCGTCGAGGACGAACACCTGCCCGCGGCTGCCGCTGGGCGAGGCAGTCTCGCCGTCGACCCGCACATAGCGCATGGTTTCCTCCACCACGCCGTACGGCTCGCTCGCCACGAGAAACATGTCGTCGCCCAGCCCCACGTAGAGAGCCTGGCCACTGCCGCGCAGCGCGAGGTACACCTCGTCGGGCCGGTCGGCGGCCTGCGCGGCGATGGCCACACTGCCTTCGAACTCGGCCACGGTGAGGCGAAACGCCTCGGCCATGT
>DMQJ01000145.1:0-493 GCA_003455715.1 Acidimicrobiaceae bacterium
GGGCACCGAGCACTACCTGAAGAGCGCTGCCGAGATGCGCTACCTGTTTCGCGACTTCCCCGAGGCGTGCGACAACACGCTCTGGATCGCCGAGCGGGCCGAGGTGGAGATCGAGTTCGGCAAACCGCAGCTGCCCAACTACCCCAAGCGTCCGGCCGAGTTCGCCGACGATGCCGAGTACCTCGACCACCTCACGTGGGAGGGGGCGAAGATGCGCTGGGGCGACGTCCTGCCCAACGTGGTGGTCGAGCGCATCGCGTACGAGCTGCAGGTCATCAAGAACATGGGGTTCGCCAGTTACTTCCTCATCGTCGGCGACCTGATCGCCCACGCGAAGAACAGCGGCATCCGCGTCGGCCCCGGCCGTGGCTCGGCGGCCGGATGCGCCGTCGCATACTGCCTGCGCATCACCGAACTCGACCCCATCAAGTACGACCTGCTGTTCGAACGGTTCCTCAACCCGAGCCGCATCTCCATGCCCGACATCGACATG
>DMQJ01000145.1:682-1226 GCA_003455715.1 Acidimicrobiaceae bacterium
GCCCGACATCGACATGGACTTCGACTCCCGCTATCGCGACGAGATGATCCGCTACGCGGCCGAGACGTACGGCCGCGACCACGTGGCGCAGATCATCACGTTCGGCACCATCAAGGCTCGCAACGCCGTGCGTGATGCGGCGCGGGTGCTGGGCTACCCGTACGGCATGGGCGACAAGGTTGCCAAGGCGATGCCGCCGCTGGTGATGGGACGCGACACGCCGCTGAAGTACTGCTTCGAAGAGAATCCCAAGTACGCCGACGGCTACAAGGCGGCGGCCGAGCTGCGGGCCATGTACGAAGCCGATCCCGACGTGAAGCGAGTGGTCGACGTGGCCAAAGGCCTCGAGGGCCTGAAGCGCAGCGACGGCATCCACGCCGCAGCGGTGGTGATCACCAAGGACCCGCTCACCACCTATCTGCCCATCCAACGCAAGCCCGAATCGGGCCAGTCGCCCGATGAGGCACCGGTGGTGACCCAGTTCGAAATGCACGGCGTCGAAGACCTCGGCCTGCTGAAGATGGACTTCCTCGGTCTGCGCAAC